>CALFEW010001034.1 GCA_937958365.1 uncultured Chloroflexota bacterium
GGCGACGATTCCGCCAACCAAAATCCCAGCGCCCAGCACGGCCGTTCCCCACCCCTTCCTCTTTGACACAACAGGCGGCTCCGCCGGACTCTCCGCCAGGCTCCAGGTGACGTCCCGCGCCACCTCGTCGCCAGGGCGGAAGGGGCGCAGGCGGAAGGCGTATTGGTACTCCCGGCCCTTCAGCAGACGGTATTCCTCGTGGGGCAGGCTGCCGGAGGGCACATCGCCGCCGACGCCGTTTTGTTTGTAATCTATACACACCGTCACGTTCTCGCGGCGCGGCAGTTCGTGGATGCGTTCGGCGGCGGCCAGATCATCCTGGGTATACGGCCGGGCGCTGATGTTGAGCAGCGTGCCCCCGGCGTCGGCGATGAGCAGGCCATGCCCGGCAGCGTCGGTCAACGCGGCCCAGCGCACGTCGCTGCGGTTGCCGTTTTCCTGCGGCCGGGCGTAATCGTGAATCATTTCCGCGACGGGCAGCACATAACGCCCGACGGCCGCGCCGGACTGCCGGTCCCACATGTTTTCGTGCGGGCCACGACCCAACCACGTCACGCGGTCCAACGCGCCATCCACATCCAACATCATGCCGAAACGCACCATGTCTAGCGCCGGGGTGAAACGGCCGTCTACCACCACATCGCCGCTGCCAAAGATGGTGTAGGTAACGGTGAAGGGTGAACGGCCGTGTTTGATGCGCCAGGCCACTTTCACCCGCACCACTGCCGGGACGGGCTGGCTGACCTGGAAAGATTTGACAAATCTCAAAGATTTGTCAAATCTGCGCCAGGGCTGACGGCCGTAACCCAGATAACGCGACGGCGGAAACAGCACCAGCGCGGCCAGATCGTTGTCAATTGGGGCACGCCACAAATTGGGGACCAACGGCGCGGCAATCAGCTCCCGGCCGTCGGCCACGAAGCTTTCCAACGCGCCGGTTTGCCGGTTGATGGCGACGGCGAAATTTTGCCCATTCACCCGGAGCGCGGGCGTCCCGCCCGCGGAAAGCGCAGGCGAGACGCCTGCGCTCCCAAGATGAAGCGGCGGCATGGCGGCCGGCTGGACGTAGCGCGGCGCGGCGACTTTGACGGGCAGGACGAACTGCTCCCAGGCCACCACGTGCCCGGCTTCCGCCCAGGGCGCAGCGGCGGCCAGGACAAACTCGATCAGCAGGTGGTATTCGCGGCCCGGTTTACCGCTGGGCAGGGTGTAGGGGAGGTGGAGGGGAACGGCCGTGCCCGCCGCGCACTCCGGCGGGGCCAATTCACCCATCTGCACCACTACCCCATCCTCTATTACCTGCCAGCGAATGCGCCAACCGGCTAAATCGGTAAAGACGTTTTTGTTGGCTACGCGCAGTTGTCCGGCGGCCAGGTCCACCGCTTCCGCGGCGATGGGTTGGTAGACCTTTTTCACCTCAAAGGCGGCAGGATGGGGCGTGCGGTCGGCAAAGAAGATGCCGTTGCAGCAAAACATGCTGAAGTTGTACTCGTCGCCCAGGTCGCCGCCCAGATGCCAAAGTGGACGGCCGTTCTCATCGTGGCGCAAAATGGTCTGGTCGGCGAAATCCCAGATGAAGCCGCCGATGCACTGCGGGTAACGCTCGAACAGGTCCATGTACTTTTGCAGGCTGCCGACGCTGTTGCCCATGGCGTGGGCGTATTCGCAGAGAACCAACGGCTTGTCGGTGGTGTTGGGGCCGCCGACGGTTTGCCATTGCAGCGGCGCGGTGCGCGTTTGGTAACTGCCGCCCTGGGCGATGGCTTCCCACTGCGGCGGCGTGGCGTACATCGCCGAAAAAATGTCCACGTACTCGCCGGTGTAGTCTTGTTCATAATGGACGGGACGGCCGTCCAATTCATGCACGCGCTCCGTCAGGCGGCGGAATTTGTCGTCGCTGCTGGATTCGTTGCCCAGCGACCAGATGATGACGCTGGGGTGATTTTTGTCGCGGGCGATCAGGCGCTCGACGCGGTCTTGCATGGCGGGCAGCCATTGCCTGTCGCCGCGCATGGCGTCGCGGTAGCCGTGGGTTTCGATGTTGGCCTCGTCCATGACGTAAACGCCCAGTTCGTCGCACAGGTCGTAGAAGCGCTCATCGTCGGGGTAATGGGAGGTGCGCACGGCGTTGATGTTAAACTGCTTCATGCGGTATAGGTCTTCGCGCAGGCGTTCCAGGGTCATGGTGTGGCCGGTGACGGGGTCGAAGTCGTGGCGGTTGACGCCTTTGAGGAGGATGGCACGGCCGTTCAGCCACAACTGCCTGTCCCGAATTTCCACCTGCCGAAAGCCGACGCGGGTATGGCGCACTTCGACAATTTGCCCGGATTCGTCTTTGAGGGTGAGCAGCAAGTGGTAGAGATGGGGCGTTTCGGCGGTCCAGTGGCGGGGTTGGGCTACGGCCGTTTGCAGCCGAATTGAGTTTTCGCTGGTCACGGCGGCCCTCTCCCCAACCCTCTCCCAATGGGAGAGGGAGCGGTTTCCCCTCCCTTTGGGAGGGGATGAAGGGGAGGGGCTGGTGTTTTCTTGCAAAAGTTCTAACTGAATGGTAAACGGCCGTTCATCCCCACCCCATCGCGCCAGTTCCACCTGCACGCGCAAGGTGGCGTCGCGGAAATCAGCGTCAAATTCGGTGGCGACGGTGAAATCGCGGATGTGGGTGGGCGGCAGGGCCAGCAGCCGAACGCTGCGGAAGATGCCGGAGAGGAACCACATGTCCTGGTTTTCCAGGTAGGAGCCATCCGACCAGCGGTAGACCAGCACGGCCAGCGTGTTTGCGCCGGACTGTATGTAGGGGGTGATGCGGAACTCGGCCGGCGACATGCTGTCCTGGCTGTAACCCACCTGCTGTCCGTTGACCCACACCAGGCAGGCGGAGCTGACGCCGCCAAAGTGCAAGATGATTTCGCGCCCGGCCCAATTTTCGGGCACGGTGAAGGTGCGTCGGTAGGAGCCGACGGGGTTGTTGTCGGGGTCAATGTCTGGCATGTTGTCTTGGCGCAGGCTTTTGGGCATGTGGGCCGGGGCGTAGATGGGCGCGCCGTAACCCTGCAACTCCCAGTTGGAGGGCACGGGGATGGCGTCCCAGGCGCTGTCGTCGAAGGATGGGAGGTGGAAGGTAGACGGCCGTTCCGCCGGTTTGGCCGCCCAGTGGAAACGCCAGTCGCCATCCAGGGAAAGTTCGTAGGGCGAGCGACCGGACAGGGCCGCCATCGGATCGGGAAAGCTGGCGGAGGTGCAGCGGCCGGGTTCTTTGTTCAGGCCGAAAATGCGAGCGTTTTGGTAGAGGTGTTGGTTGTTCATAGGGTTGAGATTGGAGATTAGAGACTGGGGATTGGAGATTAGAGACTGGAGACTTATCAGTCTGCTTCATGGCGAACGGCATCGAAGGAAACTAAATCACCGTTTTTTACCTGCGTTTGAGCCTGGTTAAAAGCAGCCTCAAAACCAACGATATTGAGCAGTTCTTCCGTTGCTTCACTTTAACAATACCTCCAGATAACCCTGTCCAAAGATGCTTCTGATTATATCATAACGGCCGTGTGGTAGAAGACGGCCGTATCCCACCACACCACAAGGCAATCACCTACCAGGTCTACAGCCCATATCGCCCGGCGCTGAAGTCGCCGGGCTATAAAACAACGCCCCGTAAAACGGGGCTTTTTTCATCTTTTAGCCGGTTTCAACCGGCGTTGTTGTCCAGCCGGGGCGTTTACGCCTCGGTGGGGTCGCCTCAAGCACGTGAATTGGCCGAATAAGCGATTGCCTCCCCCACCACCAGCCATCCCCACCCTATTCAAGTTCAACCAGCCGCTCCTGGATGAGGTCAACCATTTCTTCCCAATCTTCAACTGTGACTTGCTTGCCATCAATACCCATATAAAAACGAATAACATAACGGCCGTGTTGGATTTGTACCTGACAAAGCAAGCGTTCGCCACTAGCAACGCTCGACCCGCGATTACACTCTCCTATTGCTGTATCCATCTTCAATTCATCTTCTAGCGGAAGGGTCTGCCAAATGGTCCCCCCGAGTTCTCCGCCTCGTTTCATCTCTTCAAACGCTTTCGTAGCAGTTTGTTCATCCGAATAAATATAAACGTTTTGACCTGCGCGAAAATCAGCCGGTGGAGGATACTTACCCTCTGGCCGAGGCAGGAAGCTTAAATAAATACCAGAAAAATTCTCCATTGGCACACTTGGACTTAGACTTACGGTCGATGACTTATATTCGGAGTATCCGGAAGACCAGCCCAATTCCTCAGGCCGTACCCAGAATGTATCGGGCACGCTGTTCGGG
>CALFEW010001035.1 GCA_937958365.1 uncultured Chloroflexota bacterium
GAACATGTCTGGTCGCACCATGTAATCGTCGGCGTAAGAGGCGCGCCGGGCGAAACGGTCGGGGAAAATCTGGTAGAAAATGGCGTCTTTCACCCAATCAGGAGTGGTTACTTCATGTGTCAGGGTTGCGTCTTCGTGTAGGTTCATCATGGTATTGTAGGCAGAGAATCTTAAGTTTTGGATAACATCAGGTGGCCGGAATCGGGCGCGCACCGGTGATGCGCAAGAGGTCAGTCACGCCGACTTTGACGTCTAGCCCGCGCTGCCCGCCGCTGACGTAAATCTGGGGATACGCCTGGGCGGAATCGTCTATGTAGATGTCGAAGCCTTTGTTGAGCAGCGCCAGGGCAGAAATGCCGCCCACTTGCAGGCGGGTGATGGCTTCCGCTTCGGCGTGGGAGGCCATCGTCAGTTTTTTCTCGCTTACGGCCGTTGCCACCTTTTTCAGGTCTAGCTGCCGGTCGGCAGGGATCATCACCAGGATGGGTTTGCCTTTGTTGGGGCGAATGACGACCAGGGTTTTGAATAGCTGGCCGGGCGGGAGGTTAAGCCGGGCAGCGATTTCTTCAGCGTCGCGCATGTCAGCCGGGAAGGTGGTGACTTCGTGCGGAACGTTTTCCAGGGCGTACTGGACTAATTTGGGCAAAGGCGACTGGCTTTTCTTGGCTTTAGCCATCATGAACCGATTATCGTTTGTTGACGAGTTCCTGGATGGTTTGAATGACGTCGGGAAAATCGAACGGTTTGGGCAAAAACCGGGCCTGAATGGCTTCCAGTTCGCTCTGGGTGGGGGAAGGCCAGGCGCTCACGAGGACAAACGGCCGTGTTTCTCCCCGCGCCCGCAGCTCCCTCGCCAGTTCCAACCCGGTCATGCGCGGCAGGCGAATGTCGAAAAACAAAAGGTCCGCCTGATGAAATTCTGGCTGACCGTATTTTTCTAACAGGGCTTCGGCGCTCATGAAGACGGGGTGAACCGTTATGCCGAAGAGGCCCAGGCCGCTCACCAGGAGTTGGGCGATATTGGGTTCATCTTCTACGTAGACGATATGAATGTGTTGGTTGCGGCTCTTTTGCATGAATCATCCTGGATGGTCAGAGGGTTCTAGTACCCGTATTCGGTAATCCGTATTCGGTATTCCGTAGGGGGCTACCTCTGGTAAACGCCAACGGAATACGGACTTCGGATTACGGATACTAGTTACCCTTTTGTTTGTAGACGTTTGCCCTGATCATACCGATTCTATGGGCGAATGGCAATAATTGGCAAGTAGTACCGATAAGGCGGCAAGTGACTGACCTGGGCGCGGACCACCGGTTCGGTGACGTTGTCGGCGATGTAGGCGGCGGCCGAAATCCAATCTGGCTCAGACAGATTCATGGTGCGGCTGAGGGCCAGCGATATGGTGAGGGTTTCGCCCGGAGCCAGCCCGCCCAGCCAGGTGATGCGCTGATCGGCCAGAGTGGCCTGGCCGTCCTGGCTTTGCAGCGTATCGGTGATGGGGATGAGCGAGTCTGGCAGTCGGAGAACGGCCGTCACCTCATCCGCCGCCAGCAAGCCCACATTAGACAGGGTGAGCGTGTAGGTGACAAATTGGGTGTGGCCTACGGCCGTTACCGCAGCCTCCAGGCGTGACGGCCGTAAATCGGGCGCGCCCAGCCACACAGAGGCCACCCGGCTGAAAACCACGTCGTGGCGCACGTAAGCCAGTTCCACCACATTGTCCAGGCGCAGCCCAGGCGTGATGGGTCCCTGGGGCGTGGCCTGATAGGTGATGGTGTGGGCCGCGCCGGGGGCCAATTCGCCGTGCCAGCGAATCTGGCGCGTGGCGTCGTCGTAAGTTGCGCCACCGGTAAGGACGCCCGGCGGCAAAACCAAAGCGGCCGGCAGCGTGTTGGTAAGCGTAACCATGTTAGGCAAACCGGGCGCAAAATTCCGCACGGTGATGGTGTAGCTGCGGGGTTCACCAGTCATGCCCACCGGCCGATCCACCACAAACGTGCTGTCACCCAGGTCGCTCAGCCAGCCGACGATGCCGTTCATCAGGGCCGGATGTAGTTCGGCGGGGGTTTTCTCCAGAGGGACTGCCCAAAAGATGGCGCGATACGGCCGTTCCCCATCCCCCGCCAACGTTTCCCGACCCTGGGCCGCCAGACCGGCCGCCATGCCCTGATCATGCCACAGGAAAACGTCGGCCGTGGGGTTGGCGATCAGGCCGTCGCCGTTGTTGCGGAAATTGCCAAAAACCAACGGCAATGGCCCGGCCGCGCCGGGCGGCAAGGCCGCATCGCCCCGGTAAACCTGGGTGGGGGTAATGGATTCCTGATAAGCCAGAACGCCCAAATAGTGGCGGGCCAGGGGCGTCTGCCGGTGATAATACAAAAAGTCCTGGCTGCTTAAGAAGAGCCGCCCACCTGTATCCAGATAAGCGGCCAGCCGGGCGTTTTCCGCCGCGCTGAGGGGTTGGTACCAATCGTAGCCGGTGTACCAGATGATGAATGGGTAGGCGTTCAGCAGGGATTGGGGCGGGCTGCCGCGCCGGTCGTTGTCCCAACCTACGCTCCATTCATCGAAGGTGAAGCCCGCCTGGGTCAGCGCCGCCCGGTAAATCGTTTCCTGGTCGTACCAGCGGTCGTCGTCTATCAGCAAGATGTCGCCGGGGACTTTGTGGTGGATGGGCAGGCTGGTCTGGATGGCGGGCGCGTTGTGGGAAACGGCCGTTACCTGCCAATCAAACAGGGCATCTTTGGGCAGGTTGGGCGGAACGGAAACAGTCAGGGTGACAACGGCCGTGCCGCATGGCCCAATCGTCAACTCGCTGTCCGTCAATGTGGTGGCCCAGGGCGCATCCGGCGTACTCAACGAAAAGGTGTCGGTCATCGTTTCGCTGAGATTTTGCAGCGTCAACGGATAAACCATCTCATTGCCCGGCAGGCTGAAATCGTCAATGGCCGGCGGCAGCCAGCGTGCGCCGCTGATTGTGGGCGGCGTCTGGAAAAACGTAAAGGTGCGGGCCAAAATAGCGTCACGGTCCGCCTGATCTGTCACGCCTTCCAGGCCAAAACCCAGGTAAGCCAGGTGGTAAGCGCGGCATTGGTCGGCTTGCAAGCCGCCGGCCGCGCCGTTTTCGTAATGGAAAGTCTCGTCGGTCAGGGCGTCATTGCGGGGGCGGGAAACGTCCACTTCTACCTGATTGTTGGCGCTGTCGCCGCCGTTAAGGGTAAAGGTCAGCCCATCGTAGAGGGTTCCCGGCGCGCCGCTGATGGTTTGGGTAACGGCCGTTTTGCCTAGAAATTGTCCTTGCAGGCGCACTCGCCACCACACTTCGGCAAACCAGCCAACGTCGTCAAAATAGCCCAGGTTTTGTCCGCTGATGAGCATACTCCCGCCGCTGTCCAGGTAGCCGGTAATCACATCGTTGGCGGCGATGTAGCCGGGCGAATCTTGCGGCGCGGACCAGATGACCACGTCGTAACCGGTCAGGTCATTGGCGGTGGGCAGGTGGAAAGGCGAATAAATGGGCCAATAATCGTAACCGTAATTCAGATTGGTCAGGCTCTCATGGTACAGGGCTGCCTGGCTGTCGTAATACCAGCCGCCGCTGTCCACCAGCAAGATGCGCGGCCCACGCTGAAGCGGCAGCGTGATGCGTCTGGTCTGGTTGGCGGTGATGATGACGTGGGCGCGGGCCAATCGGTAGCCAGGCTGGCTGAGTTCCACCAGATAGCTGCCGGCCGGTAACAGATAATCGGTCACGTCGCCAGCGTTAAGGGTTTGGCGGATGGGCGTGCCGCGGATGGCAAGGGCAGCGGAGATGGGCTGCTGGCTGGTGGCATCCACCACGGACAGGGCCAGCACGCCGGAAGACGGCCGTAACAAATCCACGTCATAAGGGGTGGTCTGGCCGGTCTGCACAGTCAGGCTGCCGGCGGACGCCGGATAAAAGCCAAAAGGCGCGGCCGTAAGCTGGTAGGTTCCGGGTTGCAGCGTGGCGGTGTAACGGCCGTTTTCATCCGTCGCAAATGCCAGGGGCGCGCCCGACGAGGTGGTGATGGTGACACCCACGCCGGGCAGCGGCGCGCCGCCGGAACGAACCACGCCGCTGAGGCGGCCATGATTGCTTTGTGTGCTGACGGCCGTGTAGACATTGAGCAATCCCCAGCCTGTGGTC
>CALFEW010001036.1 GCA_937958365.1 uncultured Chloroflexota bacterium
GCGCCGGGGAGATGGTGGATTGGGAAGCGCCGACGGGCGGGTATTTGTTGACGGCTTGTTTGGCGAGTGGGCGCGCGGCGGGGTTAGGGGTGTTGGAGTGGATAGGCATAGGGGAAAACGGCCGTTCCCCCTTCTGAGCAAACTCGTCCGTTTACCCTACCACGACACCCGCCTCACGAACGGCCGTTTCCTCTCGCCGCTTTTTTGTTTATAATGTTCTGGGCTACCAGGCGATTTATTCCTGTCTTCACAATTCGCCGGTGTTGCACCGGCTGTATAAAAACGGAGGTACTCTCCTATGCCCAGACAAATTTACCTGCTCTTGCTTTTCCTGGCGCTCCTTCTTATCACCGTGGTCGGTTGTGATTTGCAGCCCACGCCATCCACTGATGCCGCCGCCTTGTTACCTCAGTTACCCGGTTACAACACGATTGAGGGCGAAAGCTTCACCGACGCCCTGACGACGTTAGGCGTGATGGCTACGTTGGGTGGTCTGCCCCAGTTTGGCGCGCCCATCGCCGCCATCAGCGAAGTGGTCGCCTGCTACCAGGAGGCTGGCGCCATCAGTGCGCGTGTTTACAGCGACCCGAACATCCCGCAAAACAGCGGCATCATCGCCATCGGCGACCATAACGCCCTGCAAAACCCCGTCACTTTCTTGCGTTGTGTGCCCGGCGCGACCAGCGGCAGTTCATCTGGTTCGGTGAACATTGAACCGTGTACCCACAGTTACACCCTGACCAAAGAAGACAATGAGTTTTACATTCTTTATGCTGGCCTGACTCCTGAAGTCTGTCACGCCTTTTGTTCAAATTTGGAGGGCTGTGTGGCCCATTGACTGCGACCGCCTGGGATCATGCTGAACGGCCGTCTCTCCTGCACCTATGCACATACCCAAAAACATCCAACCCATCATCTGACACACCATACACCTATAAAAAGTTTAACTGTAGCGACAGCAAGTTTGGCCTACTATCTAGTGTAGTCTGCAACAATGCCGAATCGTAGTGAGCGTGCAGCAATAAGGAATAGTTTTTTGTGAAGGACCTGTAAGATGTGTGCGATGATCATGGTAGTGGACGATGACAAACATACTCGCAAACTTCTCCATTTTATTCTTACCAATGCCGGGTATGAGGTTATAGAAGCCGAAGATGGCCTTGATGCTTTGATGCAGTTAGAGACCACCCGTCCTCAATTAGTTATTCTCGACGTTCTCATGCCCAACCTGGATGGCTTCAGTACAATCCATCGCATCCGAAATAACCCGGAATTAGATGGCTTGCCGGTCTTGTTCCTCAGTTCACGAGCCGACGTGGCCGCCGAATATTCCGGCCTGGAAGCCGGCGCGCAGGAATACATGGTCAAACCATTTAGTGTGACCATCCTGTTGCAGCACATTCGCAATTTGCTGTCCGATGGGCAATTCACCCGATAAGGCCCGTAAGTTTCCCGTCGCTGCGGCTTTCCCCAATACCAACTGTTCTGTCAAAAGCAACAAAGGACCCATTTATGAATCCAGCAGCCCTGGCCATCATTTACCACGACCCCGAAGGAAGATTGTTTCCCCAACTGGTGCAAATATTGCCCAAATTAGCCGAAAACTTCGCCGGCATTGCCGTCCGCGCCAGTTCCGCCGCTTTTCAGCCGTCGTTGCAATTCCTGGCGGAAAGCGGCGTCTGCGTTTATCAGGAGCCGGGCGGCGATGCCAATGCCCCGGCCCACGTGGGTAAGGGACGGCGCAAGGCGGTGGAATTGGCGCTGACGCTGGGCCAACCATGTGTGCTGTATTGCGATGGGGACCGAATGTTACATTGGGCCGAACATTACCCGGAGGAGTTGACGGCCGTTACCCGCCACCTCCCCGCCTACGATTTCACCGTTTACGGCCGTACCCCACGCGCTTTCGCCACCCATCCCCGCTGCCAGCAAGATACCGAAACCCTCATTAACCACCTCTTTTGCCGCCTGAGCGGTCATGAGTGGGACATGCTGGCTGCCGCCCGCGGCCTTTCTCGCCGCGCCGCCGAACACCTGGTCGCCCACAGCCACGACGACGAAATCAGCAACGACGTTTCCTGGCCGCTGCTCTTGCGGCAGCAGCAGCCCGCCTGGACACAGGGCTACGTGCCCACCGAAGGCATGGAATTTGAAACCCTGGCCCAGGTTCGCCCAGAAATAGAAAAGGCGGGCAGCGCCGCCGCCTGGCTGGCTGCCCTGGACGCCAATCCCCAGGAATGGGCCAAACGTCTGGACCTGGCCCGTGTTATGGCCGAGGCCATGACGCCCTTCGCCCATGAACCAGGGGCGCACTGTGCTTTTACCACACAACTGGAATAACATCAGGAAGGTATGATGACGACACTGGCAATTGTTTTACTCGCTGCCGGGCAGGGAACCCGGATGAATTCTAAAACGCAGAAGATTTTGCACCATGTCGGCGGCAAGCCGATGGTGCTGCACGTCTTTGAAGCGGCCGAAGCGGTGGCCGACCGGCCGCCGGTGTTGGTGGTTGGACCGGGCAAAGCGGGTGTGCAAGACCTTATCGGCGGGCGGGCGCAGTATGTTACCCAACCGGAGCCGTTGGGAACCGGCCACGCTGCGATGATGGCCGAAGAAGTTCTGCGCGGGCAAACGGAGCAGGTGATTGTGGCTTATGGCGATATGCCGCTGCTGCGCGCCCAAACGCTGGCTTATCTGTCGCAAACTCAGGCGCGCACCGGCGCGGCTGTGGCGATGCTGTCCATCATGGGCGATCCGGCTTCGTCTTACGGCCGTATCGTGCGTGACTCTCACGGCCGTGTGCAGGAAATTGTCGAAGTTGCCGAAGCGCGCCGGCGGCCGGATACGGCCGTTTTGCTGTCCATCCGCGAACTGAACGCCGGTGTGTACTGCTTCGCCGCCGACTGGCTGTGGCAAAATATCCACCACCTGCCGCTGCGCCAGGCCCGCAGCGGCCCGGAATATTACCTCACCGACATGATCGGGCTGGCTATCGAGCAAGGTCGGCTGGTCGAAGCCGTCACCACCGACGACCCAGACGAATGTCTGGGCGCAGGCACGCGCACCGAAATGGTGCTGGTGGAGAAAGCGTTCCGCCGCCGCGCCAACCGCCGCTGGCTGGACAACGGCGTCACCCTGATTGATCCTGACGTGACGTACATTGACCAGGACGTCACCATCGGGCAAGACACCATCATCTGGCCCAACACCTATTTGCAAGGACGCACCACCATCGGCGAAGATTGCGTCATCGGCCCCAACGCCATCCTGCGCAACGCCCACGTAGGCAACGGCTGCCACATCGAGCAAGCGGTTGTGGAAAACCAGACGATCGCTGATAATACAGTTGTTAGTTGATAGCGAAACAATCCGAAATCAAAAATCCGAAATCCGAAATCCCATGCTTTCTCCTGAATTACGCGACAAACTTATCCAGGCTGCCTGCGAGGTGCGGCAAAATGCGTATGCGCCTTACTCCCGTTATCGGGTGGGTGCGGCGATTTTGTTGGAAGACGGCCGTCTCTACACCGGCGTCAATGTGGAAAATGCCTCCTATGGGCTGACCATCTGCGCCGAGCGCACGGCCGTTTACAAAATGGTATCCGAAGGATTAGGGCGCATCACGGCCGTTGTCGTCTGCACAGATAACGCCGGTTCCCCTTGCGGCGCCTGCCGCCAGGTCCTGGCCGAGTTTGCCGGCGATGTGCCCGTCTGGCTGGTGGATGCGCAGGGAAACGGCCGTGAAACCACCCTCTACACCCTCCTCCCTGACCACTTCGGCCCGGAGCATCTAACTTAGTGGAGACTAGAGATTGGAGATTGAACACCAATCTCCAATCTCTAATCTCCAATCCCCAGTCTTCCCTATGACCAGAGAACGCACTTTCCGCACCGAGGGCGTCGTCCTCAAACGTACCGATTTTGGCGAAGCCGACCGGCTGCTTACCCTCTACACGCGCGACTTTGGCAAACTGCAAGCCATCGCCAAAGCAGCGCGCAAGCCGCAAAGCCGCAAAACCGGCCACGTGGAATTGTTCATGCGCACCCAATTCCTCTTTGCCAAAGGCCACGACCTGGACATCGTCACTCAGGCGGAAATGATAGAAGCCTACCCGGCGCTGCGCGAAGACCTGGTGCGGACCACTTACGCGGCTTACGTGGTGGAATTGCTGGATCGCCTGACGGTGGAGGAAGGCCAAAACATCAGTCTCTACAATTTGCTGGCCGATACCCTGACCCGGCTGACCACCACCGAAGACGTTCGTCTGGTGACGCGCTATTACGAACTGCGGCTGTTGGGCCTCTCCGGTTTCCAGCCTCAGTTGTTCAACTGTCTCTCTTGCGATGAGCCAATTCAGGAGCAAGACCAATTTTTTAGCGACGAATTGGGTGGCCTGCTGTGCCCCAACTGCCGCGCCGCCGACCATCGCGCCCGGCCGATTACGGCCGTTGCCGTCAAAGTTCTGCGCTACCTGCAAACACGCTCGTGGGAAACGGTGCAGGCGCTGCAATTGAAACGGCCGTTACACCACGAATTAGAAATCGTCATGCACGGTTACATCGCCCACATCCTGGAACGCAACCTCAAATCGGTGGACTTTTTACACCGCCTCCGCCGCGAAGCCGCTTTGCTGTGGGATGGCGATTAGTACCTTACAAGCCAACTTTTTGCACAGTGAGCAAGTATATTGTCAAAGATTACACAGATTACGCAGATTTTTATC
>CALFEW010001037.1 GCA_937958365.1 uncultured Chloroflexota bacterium
CAAATAAAATAAAGGAAATGGTAATCGAACCGGCATAAATGGAAGCTGTGCCCGGCGACATGCCCAGCGTAAACACCGCAAACGACGACAGCCCCGCTTCCAGCGCATTAAAGGCCATAAACCAGAACAAAATGCTCACCAGCACAAACACGCCGCTTTTGTCTGGATTGCTAAACAGCAGCCGCAGATTCGCCAGCACGCCGCCGCCGCGGTCTTCCTCGTCCAGGGTGATCTGGCGCGGCTCCTTCACCCGCCAGACGGCTACCAGCGAGGCGGCGATCAGCACCACCGCCCCGGCAATAAACGGCGCAGCCCGGCCAAACGCCTCGTATAAATATCCGCCGGCGAAAAAGGCCAGCAGCCCACCCACGCCGCCCATCAGGTTGATGATGCCGTTGGCCTTGCTGCGGTCCTCCACCTCGAACAGATCGCCCAGCCAGGCGACCGTGGGCGAGCGGAACAAGGCCATGCCAAAATTGGTGATGAGGATAAAGGCGGCAATCGCCAGGGCGGATTGGGCGAACGGGATCAGCAAAAAACCGGCTACAGCGATAGGCATGCCCAGCAAAATCCAGGGCTTGCGCCGCCCAAAACGGTTCCAGGTGCGGTCACTCTTCGCGCCTACCCAGGGCTGGACAAAGACGTTGATCAGGTTGTCCCAGGTCATGATGAACAGGGCCAACGCCGGCGCCAGGCCAAAGCCCACCACGTCCGGGATTTCGCGCCCGGCTTCGATGAGCTGCCGTTCGAACTCTGGGTTGCCCGCTTGCAGAAAAATGGGGATGTATTGGTTGAAGATAGGCCAGATGATGCTGATGCCCAAAAAGCCAAAACCGACGATGAACGTTTTGCTAAAGGTGAAGCGTTTCAGGTTTGCCTGCTCGGCAGCAGTGGTCATAATTCCTCCTGAGAGACTTGAGACTGAAGATTGGAGATTAGAGATTGGGCGAATCTCCAATCTCTAATCTTTTGAGGGGAGATTAACAGTTGCTAATGGTCAACGGCCGTTCCCCGCATCATTTGGCACAATCTTAACCCGATGTGGAGAATGTGACATGGAAATCAGTCAAATCGAAGCCTTCCTCGCCGTGGTGCGCGAGGGCAGTTTTACCAAAGCCGCCGAGCGCCTGAACCTGCGCCAGCCCTCGCTCAGCGCGCGCATCCAACAGTTGGAGCAAAGCCTGGGCGGTGAATTGTTCCAGCGCAACAAACGGCCGGTGCAGCTTACGCCCATCGGCGAAATTTTTGTGGATTATGCCGAGCGGGCGCTGGGCATTTTGGATGCCGGGAATGAAGCCGTACGGTCGGCGCAGTTGGGGACCAACGGCCGTGTCAGCGTCTGCTGCCCCTTCTCCCTGGCGACTTACCTCATGCCGGAAGTGGTCAACCGCTTCAGCGAGACCTACCCACAGGCGGAACTGTTCGTCGAAGCCGGCCACTCCGACTATGCCGTCAACCAGTTGGTGGATGGATTGGTGAATTTCGCTCTGGCTGCGGCCTTCCCGCGTTACGCTTCGCAAACCCACACGCTGCTGCGCCTGCACGACGAAATGGTGATCGCCGCCGCGCCGGAACATGATCTGGCAAACGCGGTGGCGCTGGATGTAACGGCCGTCTGGCCATGCCAGAAGTTGGTCATTCATTGGGGACGCGCCTTCGACGCCTACCTGACCAGTTTGCAGCAAATGCACCCCAATTCCGGCCCGACCATTCGCGTGCCGCTGGCCGCTGCCCTGGCGATGGCCCGGCAGCCGAATACGATTACCTTTTTACCGCGAAGGTTAACGGCCGTTTCCAATCTCATCGAACTACCCGTCACCGACTTCAGCTTCGACTGGGACGCCGTCCTGCTCACCCGCCCTGGCCGCGCCCTCAGCGTGCTGGAGCAGGCGTTTGTGGATATTGTAGCGGCCGTTTGGAACAGCAAACGACCATAGCGATTTGCTGGTTTGTTGGTTTGTTGGAACCAACGA
>CALFEW010001038.1 GCA_937958365.1 uncultured Chloroflexota bacterium
AGCTTACTTCCCACTCGTGGCCTCCGACGATACTGGAGGTCTCATCCAGGTCATTCGCCAGGGAGCGTCAGCTCGCCTGAGCGACCCAGAAGTTCGGCTGCTGGAAGCGCTGGCAAACCGGGCCAGTACAGCCCTGGAAACCGCTTACATCTTCCAGGACACCTACGAGCGCGAACAATTCTACAACGCCCTCGGCAACGTCAGCATGGCCATCAATTTCACCCTGGAACAGGCCACCCTGCTCAACCTCATCTGCGAAGAAAGCCTGCGCATTTTTGCAGTTGACGGCGCTTACATCTGGCAAGTGGTGGATGATCAATTTGTCGGCAGCGCCGGAAGAGGCTTTGGCGAAGAAGACTTCGTGGGCATCACCGTACCGGCCTCAGACACCGACGCATTTGTCACCACCGTCGCCCGTCATGGTCAGGCCACATTTATCAACAATTTGGTCGAAAACCGCTCAGCTTCCCTTCGCCTGCCACAAAACGAAGCCGTTCAGGCGGTGCTGGGAGTTCCCCTGGAAAAAGAAGGCAGCATCATTGGCGTTTTGGTCCTGATTGACACCCAAAACCCCACCCGGTTCAACCACAAACACATAACCCGCGCCTCTACCTTCAGCATCCAGGTAGCCATCGCGCTGCAAAATGCCAAACTATTTGAAGAACTGCGCCGCTTCAACGAAGAATTGGATCTGCGCGTCGCCGAACGAACACGCGCCCTGAACGAAGAAAGCAACCGCGTCAAAATTTTGCTGCGCATCACCTCTGAACTTTCGGCCAGTCTCGATCAAGACCACGTCCTGAATCAAGCCCTTTATCTGGTGAACGAAGTCGTCAATGCCACCCAGGGCGTCATTTTGCTGGTTGATCCAGAAAGTAATCAGTTTGTCTTTCGCGCTGCCCTGGGGCTGGAACGGCCGATTCCGCCACGCGGCGTTACCACCGGCATGATGCAGCACGAAGGTCTGGCCGGTTGGATGATCGAGAACCGCTCGGCCGTCATCGTGGACGATACCAGCACCGACCCACGTTGGGTCAGCCGACCGGAAAGCAGCGACCATCGCGCCGTTTTGGGCGTGCCTCTGATTTCTAACGACGAAGTCATTGGGGTCATGATGCTGTTCCATTCCGAAACGGGCGCCTTCACGATGCAGCAGTTAGACCTGGTAGAAGTTGCCGCCATTCAGGTCGCCAACGCCATCAACAACGCCAACCTGTATCTGCTCATTCGGGACCAGGCAGAACGGCTCGGCCGTTTGCTGCACGCCGAACAGATCGAAACCGCCAAGAGCCAGGCCATCCTGGAAAGCATCGCCGATGGCGTGTTGGTCGCCGACAGCTACAGCCGCATTATTTTGGGTAATCGGCCGGCCAGCGTCATCCTGGATATTCCCCGCCAACGGCTGATTGGCAAATCGGTCAATGAACTGCTGGGGCTTTACGGCCATTCGGGCGATTCCTGGATTCATACCATTGAAAAATGGGCGCAAAATTCGGAGGCGGTGGAAGACCTGACCTTTTTGGCGGATGAATTGACCATCGAAGACAAGGTGGTCAGCGTGCATCTTTCGCCGGTGATGGCCGGCAAGCAGTTTTTTGGCACGGTTTCGATTTTCCGCGACATTACGAAGGAAGTGGAAGTAGACAAGCTAAAAAGCGAGTTTGTCTCGACCGTTTCGCATGAGTTGCGCACGCCCATGACTTCGATTAAAGGTTATGCGGACTTGATGCTGATGGGCGCGGCCGGTTCGATGACGCCGCCGCAGCAGCGGTATTTGAAGGTGATTAAAAACAATGCGGACCGTCTGCACATGTTGGTGAATGACCTGCTGAATATTTCGCGCATTGAAACGGGCAAGACGACGCTGGATTTACGGCCGTTAGACATCCCGCAAGTCATGGAACAGGTTGTCGAAGGTCATTTGCGCGGCCGAATCCAACATGAACAAAAAAATCTGGAGGTTTCCATCCAGATCGAACCATCGTTACCGCTCGTCAACGCCGATCATGCTAAAGTGACTCAAATCCTCACCAACCTGATTGACAATGCGTTCAACTACACACCCCAACACGGCAAAATCCATCTGAAAGTCACCAAAAACGGTGATTATGTCTATGTAAGCGTTCAAGATAGCGGCATCGGCATTTCCCGAGACAACCAGCTAAAAATCTTCGACCGCTTCTTCCGCGCCGAAGACGAACACGTCCAGGCCATACCCGGGACTGGCCTCGGCCTGGCGATTGTCCGCAGCCTGATCGAAATGCACGGTGGGGAGTTAACCGTAGAAAGCCGCTTAGGCGAAGGCAGCACCTTCACCTTTAACTTGCCTGTCGTGGTAGAAGACAGCGATCCGACTTAAAGAGAGATAACCTATGGCTAAAATACTGATTGCCGAAGACGATCAAGACATCCGAGAACTCGTGGTTCTAACATTGCAGTTCAATGGCTTCGACGTCAAAAGCGTTGAAAATGGCGCATTAGCCGTCGAAGCAGCCCAAAATGATGCGTTCGATCTCATTTTAATGGACGTTCGGATGCCGCGCATGACGGGCTACGAAGCCTGCCGTCGTCTAAAGGAAATTGAGTCCACCCGTGACATACCGGTTATCTTCCTGTCGGCCAAAGGACAAGAAACCGAAATTCAGACTGGCCTGAGTGTGGGCGCACAGCAATATATCTTGAAACCTTTTGCGCCTGACGAACTGATTGGCACGATTAAACAGGTTTTAAAGCACTGATTGTAGTTGGCGCATGAGCATTACGACTGTAGGGAACCACCTGATTCATTACGAAGTGCTGGGCCGCGGCGAGCCGGTTGTCTTTATACACGGCTGGCTCGGTTCATGGCGCTATTGGTGGCCTTCCATGCAGGCGCTTTCCTCACGCCATCGCTCCTTTGCGTTCGATTTGTGGGGGTATGGCGATTCCAGCAAAGACCAGACCAGTTATACGCTGCCTTCTTACGTCGAGATGATTGACCAGTTTATCAACCAGCTTGGCATCATGAAGCCGGTTACGTTGATTGGTCATTCGCTGGGGGCAGTCGCCGCTCTGTTGTATACCAACAAATACCCGGAGAACATTGAAAAATTGGTGACGGTTGCCTTGCCCATAGAAGGCTCTTACCTGGAACCCCGGCTCCACGACTCTGATCCTGGCCTCATCTTGAAGAACCTGGGCAAAGCGAACAGCTTCCAGGAAGTGGACGCGGAAATTCGCAAAGTGGATCAAACGGCCGTAAATAATCTGGCCGTAGAAATAGCCGCCATGAATCTGGCTGCCGACCTGGTAAGCTGTCCACGGCCATTACTGATGGTGTTTGGCGATCAAGACACGATTGTTAAACCACCCACCGGCGATCTCAACCACCTGCGCCGTTCCATCAACAATCGTTATTACATTGGCCTGGATACCTGCCACCACTTCCCCATGCTGCAAGAAAAAGCTATTTTTAACCGCTTGCTGATGGATTTTCTGCACAGCGAGAATTTAGACGAGCTTGTCCCCAAAGAATACTGGCAGCGCCGCGTGCGCTAACCCCCATCTTCTAAACGATCCCTTTACGAAAGATCATGATACCTCATACCTTTTTTAAGCTGCGTTGGCTGCTGTTTTTAGTCTTGGTCTGGTTGGCGGTGGGCTGCGGCAGCGCGGCCACGGCCGTTCCGCCCACCCCCACCGCGCTCCCACCTACGCCCACAGCCACAACCACACCAACGCTCGCGCCAACGCTCGCGCCAACCGCTACGCCCACCAGCCAACCCACCCACCCACTAACCGACAAACCCACGCCCCAACCCACCGTCTCGCCAACACCCCAACCCACCGCTACCCCTACCATTGAGGGACTCATCGGTCCAGCCAACTTCCCGGCCAACGTCAACCCGCTCACCGGCGAAGTGGTGCGCGATCCGGCGGTGCTGGCGCGACGGCCGTTAGCCATCAAAATCTCCAACCACCCCATCCTCGTCCGCCCCCAGGCCGGCCTGAACAGCGCCGACCTGGTCTTTGAGCATTACGTGGAGGCGGGATTTACGCGGTTTACGGCCGTTTTCTACAGCCACGACGCCGACCCAGTCGGCTCCGTGCGCAGCGGGCGGCTCATAGACCTGGAAATCCCCAACATGTACGACGCCGCCTTCGCCTACTCCGGTTCCGCCGGCCGGATACGCCTGATGTTCAAAGAAAGCGAATTTTTCAACCGGCTCATCTCCATTGATTTCGGCCACGGTGGTTTCTACCGCGTCGAAGAACCCGGTCGCCCCGTCGTCCACTCCCTCTTCACCGACACGCCCACCTTGCGCTACCTGCTGGACGAACGCGGCGAAAACACGCCGCCCCACTTCCAAAACGGCATGACTTTCCGCGAAGACCCTATCATCCCCGGCCAACCGGCCAGCAGCCTGGAGATTCAGTACCAGGGCACCAATGTCTTTTGGGGCTATGATGCGGGCAACGGCCGTTACCTGCGCTGGACCGACGGCGAACCCCACCTGGACGCCAACACCGCAGAGCAGATCAGCTTCAAAAACATCATCGTCGTCAGCGCCCAACACGTCGAAACCGACATCGTTGAAGAAACCGGCGGCAGCCACTCCATCCAGATTCAAATCTGGGGTGAAGGTCCCGTCTCCATCTTCCGCGATGGGCAGCGCTTCGACGGCCGTTGGCATCGCCAGGACCCCCACGACATGCTCACCTTCACCGACCTTGAAGACGGGCCGCTGCCCCTAGCTCCCGGCAACAGCTTTTTCCAGATCGTGCCCTTGGGCTTTAACGGCTTGTCCGTTGAGCCGTAACATAGTTCTGTAGTCCTATGGTCTTGTAGTCCAGTAGTCTTGTAGTCTTGTAGCCGTTAGTCATATCGTCTATAGTTTGTAAATGTGCAACCCACGACATGCAACTGGCAACTGACGCTCGTCCTCATCAAACAAAGGAGTAGGCAATGAGTGACTTTCGATTTGAAGCCTGGCCCACTGAATTTCGTACCATCAACCAATATTTCGCCGCCAATCCGCAAAACTATGCCCAATTTGGCCTGCCCGGCCACGAAGGTATAGACATCATGGCCCCTACCGGCAGCAAAGTGTTTGCCGTCGCGCCGGGAACCGTCAAGATGGTCCGCACCGACCCAAATGGGCACAATTACGGCCGTCACATCCGCATCGAACACCGCGACGGCTACGAGACCATCTACGCCCACCTGGAATCGGTCAACGTCAACGTCGGGCAGGTCGTCGAAGCCGGCAGCCTGATCGGCCGCGCCGACAACACCGGCAACAGCTTTGGCTCGCACCTGCACCTCACCCTGAAACACACCGGGGAAACCCAGGGCAACTGGCCCGGCAATATCATTGATCCCACGCCCTTCCTGCTGCCCCTGATTGGCTTTGTGCGCCCCGCCGGACCCTACACCAGCGGCTGGGCCTATGCCGATGGCCTCACGCTGGTGGGCGAACTGGCGCAGGCCAACTATGGCGGCATCAACCTGCGCCGCACCCCCAGCGTCAACGGCGAAAGCATTGACCTGGTTCCCGGCGGCACCATCATGATTGTTACCGGCGGCAAACAGGGCAGTTATCTGCCGGTGCAAGTGCCCACGGCCGCTCTCAGCAACGCCACACCTACGCCCACGCCCACACCCACGCCGCCACCGCCCGGCAGCACGCCGCAGGTGGATGGCTGGGCCTTCGCGCCTTATATCACCGTCAGTGGCAATCAGGCGGTGGTGGGGCAATATGGCATCAATTTACGCGCCGCTCCTTCCCGTACGGGCGCCAACATTGGTCTGGTCAAAGGCGGCAGCACCGTCGCCATTTTGGGCGGACAGCAAGGTGAATATTTCCCCGTGCGGGCGCGCCTCAGCGATTTCTCCGGACCGGTGAACGTCCCCGGCGCGCCGCCCATCACGCCGTCCCCCACCCCCACGCCCGCGCCCGGCGCTTTGATCATGGGCTGGGCCTGGACGCAAAACCTGATGATTGATGGGCAAACGGCCGTTTCCGGTCGTTTTGGTGTGAATTTGCGCGCTAAACCATTAGCGACCGGGGCGCGTTTGGGCACGCTGCGCGAAGGGGCGCGCGCCACCATCGTCGGCAAAGCCCGCGGCGAATATACGCCGGTGCAGGCCAACCGAACCGACGTCAGCAATATTCCGGCCACCCTGCCGCCCATCGAACAACCGGAACCGCTGCCTGCCCCACCCGTCACGCCGCCACCCACACCGCCACAAGATACCACGCCCGGTTGGGCGTTTACGTCGCAGTTGGTGGTGTCGGGAAATACGGCCGTTGCCGGCCCCTACGGCCTCAATCTCCGCGCCGAACCGCGCCGCAACGCCGAAAACAAAGGCTTCATCCCCGCCAATGCCCGCATGGTTGTCACCGGCGCGCCCCAGGGCGAATACACGCCCGTCCGCGTAGACGACGCCATTTTGCAGCCACCATTTGGCACAGTGACGCCCGGCCCCGGCGCTCCCCCCATCAACCCGGACCCGGAACCGCTGGGCCACGCCCGCCTCGGCCTACACGCCGCCGCCGACCCGGACATCAGCGATGCGGAAGTGCAAGAATTTGCCGACACACGCCCCGGCATGATCAAGCTGCTCTCCTTCCACAATCCGGTCGGCATTCGCAAACTGGTGGCGGCCCATCCCGATGTGAAATGGATCGTGCGCGCTTTCCTCGATTTTGGCGGCCGCAACATCAGCCCACGCCAATTCCTCAACGACACCCTCAGCGACGTGCAGCGTACGCTGAATTTGCTGGCCGGGAAAGATGTGGTGGTGGAACTGCACAACGAACCAAATTTGATTATGGAGGGCCTCTTCCACACCTGGGCCGATGGCGCGGCGTTTAACCGCTGGTTCCTGGAACTGCTCCAGTTGTATCGCCAGGCATTGCCCGGCGTGCGCTTCATTTATCCCGGTTTATCGCCGGGCAGCGCCGTCAGCGGCATCAAACACGACCACATTCAGTTTATCGAAGCCAGCCGCGAAGCCGTAGAAGCGGCCGACGGCCTGGGCGTGCATCTGTATTGGTCCAACGTCTACCCCATGGCCTGGAGCCTGAACGTACTGGACGATTACATCTCTCGCTTCCGCTACAAACCTATTTGGGTGACGGAAGCCAGCAACAACAAAGATGGCACACCCTTTCACATGAAAGGGCGGCAGTACATCGAGTTTTGGCAGGCGTTACAATCGCGCCCGACTGTTCAGGGCGTCACATACTTTGTGGCTTCCGCCAGCAACCCGGCTTTTCGCTATGAAGTGTGGGTGGGCAATGGCATCGGCCTGATTGTCGGCCGTCGCTAACCGTTACGCTGCCGGAAGTTCAAAACTTCCGGCAGCGTCTGTAACGGAGACTTTATGTGTGTAAGGCGCACCACCACAAATAAAAACCCACAGATGACACAACGTGCAACGCTGAACCGCATCAATCCGCAATCCGAAATCCGAAATCCGAAATTTTCACAGGAGACGACATCGTGAAACTGGTAACATACCAACTGCATGGCGTCAGCCGCCTGGGGGCTGTACGTGACGGGGCTGTGGTGGATTTAACGGCCGTTGCCCCCGACATGCTCACCCTCATCGAATCTGGCGCAGAAGGGCTGGCGCAGGCTGAAGCTTACGCCAAAACGGCCAGCCCTACGCTGCCACTAAACGAAGCCACACTGCTGGCCCCCATTCCCATGCCACGTCGCAACGTGATGTGCCTGGGTCTCAATTACGTGGAACACGCCAAAGAGTCTTACACGGCGCGCGGCCAGGAGACGAAGATACCTGACTTTCCCATTGTATTTACGAAAGCGACAACGGCCGTTACCGGCCCTTACGCGGCGATACCTTATGATACGGCCGTGTCCACTCGCATAGATTGGGAAGCAGAAATGGCCGTCATCATCGGCCGGCAAGGCAAAAACATCCGGCCGGAAGACGCCATGCACTACGTCTTCGGCTACACCATCATCAACGACGTCAGCGCCCGCGACCTGCAAACCCAGCACAAGCAATACTTCAAAGGCAAAAGCCTGGACGGAAGCTGCCCCATGGGACCCTGGATCATCACCGCCGACGAAATTCCAGACCCACACCAACTGGCCATCACCAGCCGGGTCAACGGCGTCACCAAACAAGCCAGCAATACCCGCTACATGATTTTCGACATACCGGCCATCCTTTACCACCTCTCGCGGGGCATGACCCTGTTACCTGGCGATATTATCGCCACCGGCACGCCCAGCGGCGTCGGATTTGCCCGCCAACCACCCGAATTTCTGGCCCCCGGCGACGTGGTAGAGTGTGAAGTAGAAAAGCTGGGCGTCATCCGTAACACGCTTGCACCTGAGCAAACGTAGACTCTTTGACAATGCCTGGGGGAGTGGCTATAATTTCCAGGCTAGGTTGTCACAGGCTGAGTTACTGTTGGGAAGACGCTTTACAATTGTGAAGTGTATGGAGAGGCAATAAGAAGTATGCAAAACACTCCTGTTGTCTCCTCTGAGGCTTATGTTTAAGTAAAGTCTTTTAGTTTACTTAATGACGCTCTGAACAGCGGTACAATTGAGTTGCGAACTTTCGAACTCGGCCTTGTCCACGTAATATTTTTGGGCAAAGGTCGAGTTTTTTCTTGAATAACATCCTATTTTGGGAAGAGATCATTACGTATGTCGAGTGAAGAAACAAATTTATTGCAAGAACTACTAGATCAGCACGATTACGAACTCCCGGAAGTTGGGGACATTCGTAAGGGCATCATTGTCGCCATTAACTCGCAAGGCGTCATTGTCGATCTAGGCTCAAAACGTGACGGATTGGTTCCGCAATCCGATTTGAGCAAATTAACTGATGAAGATCGCGCAGCTTTGCAGGTCAATGACGAGATTCCGGTATACATCGTTAACAACGAACAGCCGGACAGCGTCATTGTCTCCATCCACATGGCCCAACTCAATCAAGATTGGATTGACGCCGAAGCGATGATGGAAAGCGGCGAGATTCTTGAGTGTGAGATCATTGGCTATAACAAAGGCGGCGCGATTGTGCCGTTCGGCCGTTTGCGTGGTTTTGTCCCGGCTTCACATCTGGTAGACCTGACGCCCGGCATGAGCGACCGCAAACGTCAACAGCGTTTAGCCAAGTTGCGGAGCGAAAAACTGCCGATGAAAGTCATCGAAGTGGATCGCCGTCGCCGCCGTCTGGTTCTCTCGCAGCGTGATGCTCAAAAAGAATGGGAAGAAAAGCGCAAAGGCGAACTGCTGGATAACCTGAAAGAAGGGGATGTCCTCAAGGGCACAATCAGCGGCCTGCGCGATTTCGGCGTATTTGTTGACTTAGGCGGCGCTGATGGTCTGGTTCATATTTCTGAACTGGCCTGGCATCGCATTGACCATCCACGGGAAGTCGTCAAAGTTGGCGATGAAATCGAAGTGGTGGTGCTGAAACTGGATCGCGCTGAGCAGCGCATCAGCCTGAGCCGCAAGCAAGTGATGGCGAATCCCTGGAGTTCAGTTGAAGAACGGTATCAGGTTAACCAACTGGTCGAAGGCAAGATCACCCGTATTCTGGATTACGGCGCTTTTGCGGAAATTGAACCGGGTATCGAAGGGCTGCTGCACGTTTCACAACTTTCGCGCACCAACGTTGAAAACGTTGGCGAGGTTGTCAAAGAAGGTGAAACTCACCTTTTGCGTGTGGTAAGCATTGATTCTCACCGCCAGCGGATTGGACTTAGCCTGAAAGCTGTCACGGCGCAAGAGCAAATCGAGTGGATGGCGCAGCACATGGCGCGTGGCGAACAAGCCGATCAAACGGTTGATGACGAAGCTGTAATGGCCGCAAAAACGGCCGTCGCCGACACCGCCGATAGTGAAGAAGAGTAGGACCTGGTAGAGAGGAATATGGCCAAAAACGACAAACTTGAAGTTGAAGGAACTGTGGTAGAGTTGTTGCCCAACACGCAGTTTATGGTGGAGTTGGACAACGGTCACAAGGTACTGGCTTATCTTTCTGGCCGGATGCGTAAGTATTACATTCGCATTTTGCTGGGGGATCGTGTTCGCCTGGAGATGACGCCTTATGATTTAAGCCGTGGGCGCATCAACTACCGCTACCATCGTAACCGGGCGACTGCGCCGACTGCTTCGGCAGCGCCACAACCGCAGCAGACCAAAAAATAAGCGTTATCCGTTACCACAAGCCTGTTGGCTCTGCAAGCCTTCGCTTTTGATTGGCCTACGCCTTCTGTTCAATGTAATTAAAACGCCACAACTACAGTTGTGGCGTTTTTTGCTGTTTATTGACTGATGGGCAGGTGATCAACTGCCGGGCAGGTGCTATTTATGACGGATGACGTAACTTACCCAGTCGCGAACCTGTAGTTGTTGGTGAACTCGACCGCCTGATTCGTCAACGGCCGTTTCCACATCCTCCGCCTGCTGATCAATAATCCCGCTCAAAATCAGGCTGCCCTCTTCCCCCACATACTGCATCAACTCATGCTCACGAAACAAGGTGACGATAACCGGCGCTAAAATATTCACAACCACCACGTCCCAGCCCCGTTCACTCACGTCGGCGAGTGTGCCCTGGCGGATGGTGGTAACGGCCGTTACCCCATTTTGCGCCACGTTGTCCAGCGCCGCCCGCACCGCCAGATCGTCCGTATCCACGCCCAGCAAATCGGCCGCGCCCAATTTGGCAGCGGCGATGGCCAGAATGCCAGAGCCTGTGCCCACGTCTAATACGCGCATACCCGGCTTCACGATCTGTTCTAACGCTTGCAAACACATCTGGGTGGTGGGATGCAAGCCCGTGCCAAAAGCCATGCCGGGGTCCAGCGTAATCACCACGTCATCGGCGCGCAGTCCCTCAGACTCCGGGTCGGCGCTGACCGTAGACTCTTCCCAACTGGGCTGAATCCACAAATGCTGCCCAATGCGAAACGGGTGATAATGGTCTTTCCAGGCATTGGCCCAATCTTCTTCCTGCAATTTGCGGAAGGTGGGCGGCGGCAGAGGATAAAGACGGCCGTATTGATACAACAGTTCTTCAATGCGCTGCCGCGCTTCTGGGGTGTCTTCGTCTTCGGGGAGGTAAATTTTGACGGTGACGGCCGGTTCCAGCGCTTCAGGGTCCAGACTGTTCATGTCGCCAAGCTGCTCCAAAACCACGCCGTCGTTGTAGGCAAACGGCCGTAACGCTTCAGCAATCGCTTCGGCCCCCTCCCCATCTGTGATAACGCTCACTTCTAACCAATACATAGCCGTTGTCCGTGTGCCGTAAGCCGTCAGGCATACGGCCGTTAAAGTCCCAGCGCGTCCTTCAACTGGCTAAAAATCCCTTTTTCCCGCTGCGGGATCACTTCTTTGCCCAACGTTTTTGCCAGTTTCTCGAACAAATCGCGCTGTTCCTCGCTTAATTTTTTGGGAATGGTGACGTGGATGAGGACATGCTGGTCGCCGCGGCCCACGTCTGCGCCCCGGCCAGTGCGGTCCAGGTGCGGCACACCTTTGCCTTTGAGCCGGAAGACCTTGCCTGATTCCGTACCCGGCGGGATGGACAGGGATTCCTCGCCATCAATGGTCGGCACTTTCACCTCATCGCCCAACGCCGCCTGAGCCACGTTGAGTTCCAGGTCAATCCAGATGTCGTCGCCGCGCCGTTCGTAGACTTTATGCTCCAACACGCGGATGACAACAAACAGGTTTCCGGGCGGCCCGCCATCAATGCCCGGCGCGCCTTCGTTGCCAAGACGAATTTGGGTGTCGTTGTCCACGCCGGCCGGGATTTTGACTTTGAGTTTGCGCGTTTCCTGAACTTGTTTACGGCCGTGACACGTCTGGCAGGGCGTCTCAATCACCTCGCCCACACCCTGGCAGGTAGGACAGGTGGTGACGTTGACAAAAGAACCCAAAATAGATTGCTGCACGCGGCGCACTTCGCCGGAACCGTTACAGGTGGGGCAGCCCTTTGGCTTGGTCCCCGGTTCTGCGCCAGAGCCGTTGCACGATGGGCAGGTGGCCGGGCGAGTGACGTCAATCTCTTTTTCAACGCCAAAAACCGCTTCTTCAAACGAGATTTTCAGGTCATAACGCAAATCCGCGCCACGCCGTGGGCCGCGCCGCCGCCGCCGGTTGCCGCCGCCGCTAAACGCGCCGCCAAAAAACTCCTCAAAGATATCGGCCACGTTGCCGAAACCGCCTTCAAAGCCAGAGAACCCGGCGCCGCCATTTTCCACGCCGGCATGGCCGAAGCGGTCATAACGGGCGCGCATGTTGTCATCAGACAGCGCTTCGTAGGCTTCGTTGATTTCCTTGAAGCGTTCACCGGCGTCTGCCTCTTTGTTCACGTCAGGGTGATATTGACGCGCCAGGCGGCGATACGCTTTTTTCAACTCGTCCTTGTTGGCGCTGCGGTTCACGCCTAGAACTTCGTAATAATCTCGTTTGGTGGCCATAGGCAGTGGTGTTGGTTGGTTTGATGGTTGATTGGTGGGTTGGCGTTCACCAACCCGCAAACCAACCAACCATCAAACTCGTTTTAGCTAAATTCGCCTTCAATCACATCTTCGTCAGACCCGGTTGGGCCACCAGTAGGACCGCCGGCAAAGCCGCCGTCTGGGCCTTGTGGTCCGGCCTGTTGGTACATGGCCGCGCCGGCCTGTTGCAGAGCATTTTGCAGCTTGGCGGCCGTATCTTTCATGGCGGCGGGGTCGCCGGCCGACATGGCAGATTTGACGGCTTCGACTTGGGTTTGCACGGCCGTTTTCTGCGCTTCCGGTATGCTGGCCCCATTGTCGCTGATAAACTTCTCGGCGGTATACACCGCCGAATCGGCCATGTTGCGGGCTTCCACTTCCTCTTTCCGGCGGGCATCTTCGGCCGCGTGCGCTTCCGCGTCACGCACCATCTGGTCAATCTCTTTCTCTTGCAAGCCGCTGGACGGGATGATTTGCATCGCCTGTTCGCGGCCGGTGGCCTTGTCTTTGGCCGTCACGTTCAAGATGCCGTCGGCGTTAATGTCAAACGTCACTTCGATTTGCGGCACGCCGCGCGGCGCGGGTGGGATACCATCCAAAATAAAGCGGCCCAGGCTCTTGTTATCCC
>CALFEW010001039.1 GCA_937958365.1 uncultured Chloroflexota bacterium
CCTCTGGTGATTAGCTTGAATTGAACCTTTTCGAGGGGTTGGGCAAAAACCCTCATCATCTGACAAGTTATGTCAATGCGACCGGAAATTTTCCGACGCATACGACACAGACCCCGACTCACACATACTGTCCGGGAAGGCTTGACTCCTTCTGAACGTCATACAGCTTCTCATGACATATCGGATGTGCGTGAGTAATGGATATTCAGCCGACACCCGGCCAGATGAAAGGTAACACATTTGGGATACTCTATTTCGCCAGAGAAACACTGGAAAACACCCAAAGTGCCAGCTTCCTCAGGAGAAGCGACTGGCTGAGGTGGATTTCCTACACCATAAAAGTAACCATGTGCGTTTAGGAAAATGGTTCTTCGAACCCCATTAGCTTCGCTTCTACGCTTTTCTACCGTGCTTTTAGAGAAAATTGCGCCTAAATCTCGCTTTTTCTGTTCTCTCGGCCGATTTCAGCGGCTCAATTTCCCTTTTGGGGCAATCAAGCGCATTCCAGTAGCGTCTTGGCGGAGTCTGATGTCCCAAATGTGTTACCCTTCATCTGGCCGGGTATCATGACATTGATGTGATCGTTGTTGGACCAACTGGAATATGGGTGTTTGAGGTCAAGTATTGGTCAGGTTCAATCATGTGGCAAGATGGTCAATGCGCCGCCAGCAAACTTATTATGAAACAGGCGGTGTTCCCGTAACAAAAAATCCTGTTGTCAAGCAATCCCCAGACGAGCAATGGCAAAGGATGGCCGCAGATGTGGCAAAGAGTGTTCGGATTCACGCCCCTCAATTAGTCTCGCGCTTTTTGACCAACATACGCAGTCAGGGAGGCATTGTGTTCACCCATCCGAATGCCACCTTGCATATCGCAGCGGGTTGTCCTTGCGAGTGGGGAAATATATCAAAGTGGACGCCAAAACTTATGAATGCCCCTCGGATTAAGGGTTGGGACGAACGAACAACTTTTGTCATCCTGGATATTCTCTTAACGCGACACCACCAGGTAACGCCGACCACTTCTCAGAAGTCCATGTACACGGTTGGGAAAAGGCTGATTCAGCAAAAAGAAGCCGACCTGACGACATGGATCAACTCGCCAAATTGATGATCTGAAACACGGAAATATGTCAGACAGTCCGAAAAACAATTCCCCTGGCAAACAATGCAACATCTGCTCTGGCTTATCAGAGCAGGAATATGCTTACCAAAAATATGGTTGGGAACAGGACAACTCCTATTTGCCGGTGGCCGCCAGTTCCCTCATTATCGTGCGCGATTTTCAGCCCTACAGCAGCCGGAAATTACAACTCCGACAATGTCCCGAATGTGGCGTCTATTACCTTTACCGAAGCGATTATGAATATCTGGTCAACGGCAGCGAAGATGAAGAATTTTTGACGCGCCTGAACGAGGAACAAGCGGCCGAATACTTGAACCGGCCGATGCCAGAATCATGAAATGCACCGACGATGGGACTTTGGCCCGTCATTCATCAGGTGGTGATTTGAGCGGTGAAAAAATCTGTTTTGGGGCTTATCCCTGCTGCTGATTCAGGCGTTTAAAAGCATGAGGCGGATCACCGTTTTCTAGTCGCTGTTTGATCTCCCCGGCGCAGGCTTCCGCACTGGCCTGTGAGGTGTCCACTACCAGATCATAAATGCCATGCGCGTGAACCAGGGGGAATTGCGCCTTTGCCTGTCCTAATGTGCGGTCTTTCCGGGCTACCTCACGGTGTTCTAACACATCCAGAGGGCAGTAGATGCCAACGAATAACGCAGGCAGGTCACTGAACAGCGCCGCGCACTCGTCTACCCAACGCCGCTCAACCAGCACATGGTCGGCGACAACGTTGTTACCCGCTCGTGATAACGCGGCAATGCTCTGGTGCATTCCCGCCATAAGCCGATGGCCTACCAGCCCTCCTTCTGTAGCTAAGCCCAGCACGTCATCCCACAACGGCCGTTCCAGATAACGTTTCGGCAGCATCCAGATGAACTTATCAATGCCCGCGTCGAGAAAAGGTTCGTCAAGAACAGTCTGCAACGCCCTGACGATACTGGTTTTCCCTGAACTTGAAGCCCCATTGAGAATGATGATTTTTCCTGGTGTCATTTTCTATGTTTTGCCTTGCCCTGATGTAGTCTCTTCAACGTTTCTCGTTGAACGGCGTACAATAGGGATTTTCACAAAAAGGGAGATGTTGTGCGAGATTTTTACGAATCATTCTACGCGGTAGCCGATAAAAGTCAGGCTCATCACGTCTTTTGTGAGCGTGTCTTTGGACAAGATTTGTGCCAGCATGGTTTCATGGATCAGGCACAATTGGCCCTCTTGCAGGAAGTTATTCAGGCTGGTCCTCATCACCGCTTGCTTGACCTGGGCTGTGGCAACGGCATGATCGCCGAATATCTATCGGATCGCACCGGCGCTCATGTCACCGGCCTGGACTACATTGCTCACGCCATCACTCAGGCAACAAACCGGACGGCCGAAAAAGCCCATCGTCTGTCATTCCTAGTCGGTGACATCAATGACTTGACATTGCCTGCCCAGGCGTTTGATGTCGTTATCTCGGTTGATTCCCTGTACTTCAGCGCCGACTATGCGGCCACGATCCGCGAATTAAAGCAGGCGCTGCGCGATAAGGGCCAGATGGCGCTATTTTTCTCGCATGGACGCGAACCCTGGATAGCCAAAGAAACCTTTCCCCAAGAAACCCTCTTACCCGATAAGACGCCTCTGGCCCAGGCTCTCATCGCCAATGGATTAACGTTTCGCACCTGGGATTTAACCCGTCAGGATTATGAACTGGCACAACGGCGCAAAGCATTATTGGCGGAGCTTAAGCCTCAGTTCGCAGCCGAAGGGAACCTGTTCATTTATGAAAACCGCCTGGGTGACGCCGAAGGGATTAGCCAGGCGATTGAAGACGGCTTGCACGCTCGTTATCTGTATCATTGTGTTTTGTCAGGTTGATAGGCCGCCAAACGACAGTATCATGTTCCTCATCGAACAAGTGGCGTCATTTATCACGGCCGTCGCGCAGAATCATCCTCTCCGGGTGGCGATTGACGGAATTGACGCGGCTGGCAAAACCACTCTGGCCGATGCGCTGGTGACGCCGATCAGCCGCTCAGGGCGTCGGGTCATTCGCGCATCTGTTGATGGATTTCATCAACCCCGCGCCAGGCGCTATGCACGAGGGGAACTGTCACCAGAGGGCTACTACTATGATTCCTTTGATTATGACGCGGTGAAGGAATTGTTGTTACGGCCGTTAGGTCCCAATGGCAACCGTTTATATCGCACCCAGATATTTGATTACCAAAACAACCAGTCCATTCCAGCGCAGCCCCAGGTTGCGTCCTCAAACGCCATCCTATTGTTTGATGGTGTATTTTTGCTCCGACCTGAACTGGTAGACTTTTGGGATGTGACCATCTTTGTGCAAATTGCCCCGGAAACGGCCGTTGCCAGAGCCATTCAACGCGATTCAGCCGCGATGGGAGGTGTGGCGGAAACAATAGAACGCTACACCCGGCGCTATTTGCCCGGTCAACAACTCTACCTTGCCGCCTGCCAGCCAGATAACAGAATGATGATCCGGCGCAGCCGATCCTGGTGAATCCGCTTATAATAAACAGAATGTCATGATGTCATGAATTTTGAGCGCCGATAACAGCCGATGACGGCCGTTGTCCCGTTATAAATCTTCAGTCAAGCCTCTATCCTGTCTCTGTCCTCGCTACAACCTGTTTGACGACTATTTCAGCGGAAAAATCCTCTTTGAGGATTTGCGAATGAGGGAATATTTTCTGTGAATCACGCGGATCACGTTGCCCTGATT
>CALFEW010001040.1 GCA_937958365.1 uncultured Chloroflexota bacterium
CGGCTTGCGGTTGGAAACGGCCGCGGCCCGCAGCAACGCCATCCAACAAATGACGGCCGCTTTTGAGCTAAACCTCTCCGCGCTCAGTTTGCTGGCGCTGGTGGTGGGCATGTTTCTCATTTACAACACAGTCACCTTTAGCGTGGTGCAGCGACGGCCGTTATTCGGCATTTTGCGCTGTCTGGGCGTCACCAGCGGGCAGTTGTTCACCCTCATCCTGGCTGAGGCCGCCCTGCTGGCCCTGGTTGGCTCCGTGCTGGGCTTGGGATTGGGCGTCGTGTTGGGGCGCGGCATTGTCGGCCTCATCACCCAAACCATCAACGATTTTTACTTCGTCGTCAATGTGCGCGGCGTGGATGTGCCGCCCTTCACCCTGGTGAAAGGGCTGGTGGTGGGCGTGGCGGCGGCGCTGTTTGCCGCCCTGCTGCCCGCCTGGGAAGCGATGCGCACCGCGCCCAACGCCTCACTCAAACGCTCCACCCTGGAGAGCCGCACGCGGGCGCTGCTGCCCTGGCTTGCCGTCGCCTGGCTGGTGTTGACTGTGTTGGGCGTTTTGCTGCTGTGGGTGCGCGGCAATTTGATCCTGACGTTTGGCGGGTTGTTTGCCGTGTTGATTGGCGCGGCGCTGCTGACGCCACCGCTGACGGTGGGCATGATGCGTCTGGTGACGCCCGTCACGCAACGATTGGTGGGCGTGTTGGGGCGCATGGCTCCGCGGGACATCGTGCGCTCGCTCAGCCGGACATCGGTGGCGGTGGCGGCGTTGATGACGGCCGTTTCCGTCGTCGTTGGCGTGTCCATTATGATTGGCTCCTTCCGCGCCACCGTCGAGCAGTGGCTCAACCAGACCTTGCAAGCCGACATCTACGTGTCCACCCCGGCGATCACCGCCAATCGCGCTTTTGGCACGCTGCCACCGGAAGTTCTAGCCGAGTTTCGCGCCTGGCCGGGGGTCGCCAACGTGGTGACGGCGCGCCATGTGCAGGTGGACGCGCCGGAATTGGGCCGTCTGGTGGAACTGGTGGCCGTAGATGGCGACGTGTCCGACGGCAATCGTCCCTACGCCTGGCTGTCCGGCGACGAAGCAACGGTGTGGGCGCGGCTGGCCGCCGGGGACGGCGTGATTGTTTCCGAAGCCCTATCGCTGAAGGAAAACTGGCCCACGCCGCCGCCGGATATTGTGCTGCAAACGGCCGTTGGCCCGCGCCGCTTCCCCGTCCTCGCCATCTTCTACGATTACGCCTCCGACCAGGGAACCCTCATGATTGGGCAGGCGCTTTACCGCGAGTTGTGGCAGGACGAGGCGATTGCCAGCATGGGCATCTTCCTGTCGCCGGGGGTAGATGTGGACGAGGTGGTGGGGGAGATGATGACGGCCGTTGCCGGGCGACAAGACGTCCTCATCCAGTCCAACCGCGCCCTCCGCGCCGGTTCGCTGGAGATTTTCGACCGCACCTTTGCCATTACGGCCGCGCTGCGGCTGCTGGCGATTGTCGTGGCCTTCATCGGCGTGTTGAGCGCGCTGATGAGCCTGCAATTGGAACGCAGCCGCGAGTTGGGCGTCTTACGCGCCACCGGCATGACGGTGCGCCAACTTTGGGGCCTGACCTTTTTGGAAACAGGCTTGATGGGCGGCGTGGCTGGCCTGCTGGCGATTCCGGTGGGCTACGTGCTGGCCTGGATTTTGGTCTACGTCATCAACGTGCGCTCGTTTGGCTGGACGTTGCAAATGCAGTTGGAACCGGCCTATTTCCTGCAAGGGCTGGCGGTGGCGATTGTGGCCGCGCTGCTGGCGGCCGTGTATCCGTCGCTGCGGTTGGGGAGCATGGTGGTGGCAACGGCCGTGCGCGAGGAATAACCTTGCTCCCAAAATGGGAACATCTTATAATTATCTTTATGCGCATCATTGCCCGCAAAACACTGCAAGAATTTTGGAGCCTACATCCTGACGCCGAGCAACCCCTGCGTTCCTGGTTTGGCAAAGTAAGTCAGGCCAACTGGCATTCACCAGCAGAGATAAAAGCAGACTATCGTAATGCCAGCTTCATAGCGAATAACCGGGTTGTTTTTAATATCAAAGGAAATGATTATAGATTGGTAGTAGCCATCAAATACGAATACAGTGTGGTATATATTCGTTTTGTTGGCACGCATCGAGACTATGATCGTATAGATGCCACCACTATTTGAGGCACAAAATGGATATTCACCCTATTAGAAACGAACAAGATTATGAAGTAGCCCTGAATGAAATTGACCAACTTTGGGACGCGATGCCGGGTACACCCGAAGGGGATAAATTGGACGTGTTGATCACACTCGTAGAGGCTTATGAATCCAGGCATCATCCTGTTTTGCCACCCGATCCAATCGAGGCGATTCTGCACCACATGGAAAGCCAGGGACTTCTACGTTCTGATTTAGAACCCTATATTGGATCGCGAGCGCGGGTTTCGGAAGTGTTAAATCGGAAACGGCCGTTGTCCCTCACCATGATCCGCAATTTGCAGCGTGGTTTAGGTATTTCCGCCGAAATTTTGATCCGCCCTTACGATTGATACACAGCTTAAAACCAACCATGTTAAACCGCGGAAACACAAAACCCATCCTGTCTGCTTTTATTCTTCTTGCCCTTGTCGTGGGCGGGCTGTTCTTGTGGCAACGGCCTGCGCCGCAGGCCACCGCCCAGGCCTCCCTGCTGCCCCTGCTCAGTCAGACCGATACGGCCGGCTTCGCCCGCGCCACCGAACCCAACGCCATCCAATTCCCCCGCGACCTTGGCCCGCACCCGGACTACCAGACCGAGTGGTGGTATTACACGGGTAATTTAGAGGGGGCAAACGGCCGTCTCTTCGGCTACCAGTTCACCATCTTCCGCCGCGCCCTCACCCCAACCACTCCGCACTCCGCACTCCCCAATCCGCAATCCGACTGGCGCACCAACCAGGTCTACCTGGCCCACTTCACCCTTTCCGATGTTGCCAACAACGCCTTCTACCCCCATGAGCGTTTCAGTCGCGGCGCGGCCGGGCTGGCCGGGGCGCAGGCCGAACCTTACCAGGTCTGGCTGGAAGATTGGGCCATCAGCGAAATTGCGCCTGGCGAGGTGCGTTTGCAAGCTGATGGTGGCGACGTCGCCCTCGACCTGACCCTGACGCAAACCATGCCGCCAGTGCTGCATGGCGACGGCGGCCTCAGCCCCAAAG
>CALFEW010001041.1 GCA_937958365.1 uncultured Chloroflexota bacterium
TGGTCAGGAAGAATATTTTGCCGTTGGCGGCGGTTTTGCCGAGATTCAGCCGACTAAAGTGATCATCCTGGCAGCCTCGGCGGAATATGCGGAGGAAATTGACATCCAGCGCGCGCTGGCAGCGCGCCAGCGCGCGGAAAAGATGATGGTGGAGGGTGTGCCGGAAGACCCAGAGCGTTATGCGCAGATTCGGGCCTCATTGCAGCGCGCCCAAATCCGTCTGAACGTCGCCCAACGCCGCCGCCGCGCCAGCGCGATGCCTACCGATTTGCGTGATTCGCGCCAGGGCGAGGGTTAGCGCGTGGCTTCGATTTTTACGCCGCACATCGCGATAGACCTGGGGACAGTGAACGTTTTGGTCTTCGACCAGAGTCGTGGCGTGGTGCTGCAAGAACCTTCGATGGTTGCTATCCGTGAGGATGAGAACAAAACGACAATTGTGGAAGTGGGACGCGCGGCGAAGGATATGTACGGCCGTACCCCGGAAGAAATTCAGGTGATACGGCCGTTGCGTGATGGCGTCATCGCCGACTATTTTGTCACCCAGGGTATGCTCGAATACTTTATCAGCAAAGTGACCGGGCGCTTTCGCCTGCGCAAGCCGGTGGTCATGATCAGCGTGCCTTACGGCGTCACCAGTGTGGAACGCCGCGCCGTCAAAGAAGCGGCCGTGGCGGCCGGCGCTCGCCCGCCCGCCCATCTCATCCCAGAACCGCTGGCCGCAGCCATTGGCGCCGGTTTGCCCATCGGCACGCCCACCGGCAACATGGTGGTGGATTTAGGCGGCGGGTCTACGGAAGCGGCCGTTTGCTCCATGAACGGCATCGTCTGCGCCGAATCGGTGCGTGTGGGCGGTGTTCATCTGGACGAGGCCATCATCGCTTACGTGCGCAAAAAGTACAACCTCGTCATCGGCGAGCCAACGGCCGAAGCAATCAAAATCAAAATCGGTTCAGCCATGCCGTTAGACGACGAGTTGGAAATGCAGGTGCAAGGGCGCGATCAGATCGCTGGTCTGCCCAAGACGATTACCATTCGTTCCAGCGAAATCGTGGAAGCGCTTAGTGAACCATTGGCCGCTATTGTCAACGTGGTGCGCGCTGTCCTCGCCAAAACCCCGCCGGAATTATCGTCAGACATCATCGATCGCGGGATGGCGCTGACCGGCGGCGGCGCGCTTCTGCGTGAACTAGATACCTTGCTCACCAGAGAAACCAGCGTGCCCGCTTACGTGGCCGACAATCCCATCGCCTGCACCGTCATTGGGGCGGGCAAGGCGCTGGCCGAACTGCCCATCTTGCAGCGCAGCATTCCTGATCTATAGCCTGCGAGAAGGATGAACTGAGTGAAACAAAAGGCCGCATCCAGCAAGGTGCGGCCTTTTTATTGACATGGTTATCGAGCAGATCAACTTATTCGAGGTAAAACGTCATGCGCTGCATTTGCACGACCGGATCGCTGTAGCTTACCTGAATGTCTGGCGGTACGTCTAAATGCACCGGCACGTAGCTGAGAATAGCTTTGACGCCACATTCGACGAGGAGATTGGTGATTTCCTGCACAGCCTTAATCGGCACGGCCAGGATGGCAATTTTGACGTGTTCGCGGCGGATAGTTTCTTCCAGTTCGCTAATGGGCTGAACGATCAGATCACCCATTTCCTGGCCGATTTTTGTGGGATCGTTGTCAAATATCCAGCGGATGTGGAATCCGCGGTGTTGGAAGCCGTTGTAATGGGCTAACGCATGGCCCAGATAGCCAGCCCCCAAAATCGCCACAGGCCATTCTTGGGTGAGGTGGAGGATTTGCTGCAATTGTTCAACCAGGTAGTTGATGTGATACCCGGTTCCTTGTTTGCCGAATTCACCAAAGTGGGAGAGGTCTTTGCGAATTTGGGCAGAGCTGATGCCCAGTCGTTTGCCTAATTCATGCGAAGAGGTGGTTTGTTTGCCTTCTTCTACCATGAGCCGACGAAGTTCGCGTAAATAAACTGGGAGCCGTCCGATGACAATATCCGGGATTTCAGACACAGGCGAATTTCCTCTGGGCGCTGCCGTTATTCGTGGAAGTTTTCACAATTGTAACATAACGAAAATACCGTCGCAACACGGATGATTTTGGGGAGAATTGGTTTGGCTTCCTCTAAACTATTCTCTACAATGGCCTGGTAGCTTCTGTTTTGGCTTGAGGTGAACGGTTTGCGCGGCCAAAGGCGTTTTATTGAAAGGTATGTCTATGCATCTGGTTATGAATGGTTATTTTTGGCAACGGCCGTTTGTCGGCAGCGGCCAATACACCCGAAATCTTGTCTATTACCTCAACCGGCTGGTATCTGACCTGGAAATCACGCTGGTTGTGCCTCTATTTCCGGGGGAGCCAGAGCCGGAAGACGTGCCACCCAGCGTCCGCCTGAAAAAGGTGGCGGCGCGACCGGGGCATTTAGGCAAGGTGTCGTTTGAGCAGCGGCAGTTTCCGGCCGTTTGCCGCGAGGTGGGCGCAACCATCGCCCATGTGCCGTATTGGGGCGGGCCATTGCAGTCGCCGGTACCCGTGGTGGTGACGGTTCATGATCTGACGACATTGCTTGTGCCGGAATATCGGCGCAGCGCGGGCGCACGGCTTTATAATGCGTTGGTAAGCGCCAGCGCACGCGGAGCCAGCCACGTCATCACAGATTCGCGGGCGAGCAAGGAAGAGATTGTGACGCATTTGGGCATAGAGGCAGAAAAGGTAACGGCCGTTCCTCTGGCCGTCGGTCCCCAATATACTCCCCAAGAAAACAGCCTGGTAGACATGGCCGTCCTGCGTAAATATGACCTGCCCGATTTTTACGTGCTGTATCTGGGAGGGTATGAGATTCATAAAAATGTGGCGACGCTGCTGCTGGCCTGGACTTACGTTGGGCAGGCATTGGGACAAGAATACCCGCTGGTACTGGCCGGCAAAAAACCGACGACAGTTTCCACCATCTACCCGAATTACGACGACCAGATCAAAAGATTACGCATTGAAGAGTACGTGCGCTGGATTGGTTTTGTGGACGAAGAAGACAAGCCTGTTTTGTACCGCAACGCCGAAACCTTTGTCTTTCCCAGCCGCCGCGAGGGGTTTGGCCTGCCGGTGTTAGAGGCTCTGGCCTGTGGCACGCCGGTTGTTACCAGCAACAGCACGTCGCTGCCGGAGGTGGTGGGCGAAGCTGGCTTTGCGGTAGACCCGGACGATGCGCGGGGGATGGCCGGTGCGATCATTGCCACGATCGTTCAAGAAAATCTGGCCGCCGAGCTGCGGCAGAAAAGTAAACAACAGGCGGCGACTTTTTCCTGGGAAAGAACAGCCACAGAAACGTTGTTGGTGTATGATCGTGTGCTTGCCGGTGCGTGAGGTATTTGCCTGGTATGCCCAGGCGCATTAAAATGCCCCGAATTTGTTGGAATAGGAAGTGTTTGGCATGAGATTAGATACTCAGTTAGCGGCTGAAGTTCAGATCGCTATAGAAAATGCACAAGCGGCCGGTGAATTGCCGGCTTTTGTGATTCCAGAAGTCTTGATTGAAAAGCCGCGCGAGGCGGTCTTTGGTGATTATGCTACCCCGATTGCCCTGCGCCTGGCTAAATTAGCGCGTATGGCTCCGCTTAAAATCGCCCAGGTGATTGCCGACCATTTGCCGGCGCTGTCTTACGTGAGCGAGGTGATGGTTGCGCCGCCGGGATTTATCAATATTCGGGTGGCGACGCCGTTTTTGCAGCAGCAGGTGGAGGAAATATTGGCGGCGGGGAGGGAATACGGCCGTATCACCCTGGGCGCCGGTCAAAAAGCTCAGGTCGAATGCGTCAGCGCCAATCCCACCGGGCCGATCCACATTGGCCGCACACGTGGCGGCGTGATGGGCGATACGCTGGCGCGGGCCATGCGCGCCGCCGGCTACGACGTCACGCTGGAATATTACTATAACGACGCCGGCCGGCAGGTAACACTGCTCGGTGAATCCACGCAAATTCGCTACTTGCAGCTTCTGGGCGAAGACCGGGAAATTGGCGAAGAACATTACAAAGGGGAATACATCGGCGAAATCGCCCAGGAATTGTTGGCTGCACATGGCGCCAATTTGAAGGATGAGCCTGCCGAGTATTTCGCTGAATACGCCAAAAATCGCATTGCGAAAAGCCAAAAGGAAAGCTTAAAGCGCATCAACATTGAGTTTGACGTGTATTTTCGTGAGCAAAGTTTGTATGAAAACGGCCGTGTCTGGGAAGCCCTGGAAATGCTCCAACAACGCGGCTACGTTTACGAAAAAGACAACGCCCAATGGTTCCGCACCACAACTCTGGGCGATGACAAAGATCGCGTCCTGGTAAAATCCACCGGCGAACCTACTTACCGTATGCCTGACATCGCTTACCATTGGGACAAAGCACAGCGCGGCTTCGACCTGGTCGTGGATATTTTTGGACCCGACCACCACGCCACAGCTCCGCAAGTTTTGATGGGTGTGCAGGCGTTAGGCTACGATACCAGCTTTGTCCGTACCGTTCTGCACCAGATTGTCTACCTGTATCGGAATGGCGAAATGGTAAAAATGAGTACGCGCGCCGGTGAATTTGTGACGCTCGATGAATTGGTGGACGAAGTGGGCGCTGACCCCATTCGTTACTTTATGATTTCGCGGTCTGGAAACAGCCCAATTGATTTTGACATGGATCTGGCGCTGGAACATTCCGACAAAAACCCAGTTTACTATATCCAAAATGCCCACGTCCGCTGCGCCGGAATATTTCGCAGATGGGAAGAAGCCGGTTTTGCCCCAGACGCGGATAGTGCAGCGGATTTAAGCCTGTTAACCCATGAAAACGAGCTGAATTTTTTGCGCAAGGCTTTGGAACTCAGCAGCATTCTGGAGTTAATTGTTAAAGAATCGGAACCGCACCACATCACCTTTTATGCTTATGAACTCGCTTCACTGTTTCATCCCGCTTACGAGACGTGCCGGGTGCTGCATTCCGAAGTTCCTGAGCCGGTACGCCTGGCGCGCCTGCGGTTTTACCGGGCAGCACAGCAGCTTTTTGCCCGTGTTCTGGACTTGATGGGCATGAGCGCACCCGAAGTAATGTAAAAAACCACAATCATCCGAAAAGAGGAACATACATGGCGATTAAATCAGACAGTTGGATCCGGCGTATGGCTCAGGAACACAGAATGATCGAGCCGTTTGTGAATGGACAGGTGCGGGAAGGCGTTATCTCTTATGGCCTTTCATCGTATGGGTACGACATTCGTGTCAGCAATGGGTTTAAAATATTTACCAATGTCCATTCGGCCGTGGTTGATCCAAAGCACTTTAACCCTAAATCGTTTGTGGATTACGAAGGTGACATCTGTGTCATTCCGCCTAATTCCTTCGTGTTGGCGCAAACCGTAGAATACTTTCGCATTCCCCGTGACGTCCTTACGCTCTGCGTGGGGAAATCTACGTATGCGCGCTGTGGCCTGATTGTGAACGTCACCCCGTTTGAACCGGAATGGGAAGGGTATGTCACGTTGGAGATTTCCAACACAACGCCGCTACCGGCGCGCATTTACGCCGGTGAAGGGATTGCCCAGGTGCTTTTCTTCCAATCGGACGAAATTTGCGAGACTTCTTATGCGGATCGCAAGGGCAAATATCAGAATCAGCAAAGCATCGTACTACCACGTATTTAGGGTATAGTTGGCCTTTGCTTCTTGTGCATGTGCCGTTATAATCGGCTTTGTCAGGGCGCTTAGCTCAGTTGGTTAGAGCGCTTCGTTTACACCGAAGAGGTCGGGGGTTCGAGTCCCTCAGCGCCCATTTCCCCTTCTTTGCCAGTTGGGAGATAAGTAAGCATCAAAGCCACTATACTGCCAAATAGGGCCGCCAGTAATCTCTTGATAGTCCCTTACATTTTGCTATAATCCGCTTGTGATAAAAAGTACATAAAAATATTGACAAAAATGTTGACAAAACTGACTCTATGTCTGTTAAGGCTAAAAGCTTTCTTGAAATAGAAGAATAAGTTTTGGAGCGAGGAGAATGTTCTTATGGCCGATGTCGCAGTAGATGCAAGTGGGGCTGGTAGTGGAATAACAAGGCGCGAATTCCTCTATTATATTTGGGGGGCGTCCATCGTGTTATTGACGGCCCAGGCTTCTGGCGTTTTGATCTGGTTTTTAATCCCGCGTTTCCGTGAAGGTGAATTTGGTGGCTCCTTTTTGAAAGCACTTACAGACTTGCCGGATATTAATGCTGCGCCGAACAATTTTGCCGACGGCCGTTTCTGGTTAGTCAATCTGGACACCAATCAGGCCAACACTCGCATGTACCTGGCTCAGGATGAGAGCGAACCTATCGTTGGCGTCGCTGCGATTTATAAGGTCTGTACCCATTTAGGGTGCATTTATACCTGGACCACCTCGAATGACCGGTTTGAATGTCCTTGTCACGGTTCCAAATATCGGCTAGACGGCCGTCGCATCGAATCACCCGCGCCGCGTGCTCTAGACAGGTTCAAGATATACGCCGTTGCCGACGACAAAACAACTGTCCTGGCCGAAGCAGAATTGGTGGACGATTTCTATGCACCGCTCGCCCTCCCGGCCGATACAGCCTTCATTCGCGTAGATACCGGCGACCGAAAACTGGGTCTCTCACAACCCTTACTTTGTGACTTTGCCGGTAACTGCCCATAAAAACCTTCCGCCTTCGGTGAAATTGTCCGACACAATATTACCGAAGGCTTTTGATTTGTGCGCGCTACAGGTTCGGAGAAGGAGATAGTGTATGGCTACTTTTTATGATCAAGTTAAGGAAATGGGGTTTAAACAAGCCTTCGTTGCCAAAAGCGATGAAGTTGTAGAACGCATCACCGCCGGGATGAATGTCGGTGATATCCGCTCTGCTTTGCGTGGCGACGAACCGCGTCGCCCCAATCCCCGACTGCGTCCCCACGCTGATGGTTTTTGGCTGCACATCCGCCCCAGCTTCTACCACAACGAAATTACCCGTGTATATCCCACCTTTCACTTAGGTTGGTTATCAACCTTTATGTTCGTTTGGGAAACCATCACCGGTATTTTCTTGATGATTTTTTATACCCCCAGTCCCCAGTCTGCATATAGCAATATGTGGAATATCCTGGCGAATGTCCCCCTGGGGCAGTTGATGCGTAACATGCACCGATTGGGCGCCGAAGTGATGGTGCTTGTCGTCGCTTTGCATATGTTGCGAACGTTTATAACGGGTAGTTATAAGAAACCACGGCAGTTCACCTGGGTCACGGGTATGTTGTTGCTCGTTCTCACCTTGATGTTGAGCTTTAGCGGTTATTTGCTGCCCTGGGACCAGTTATCATACTGGGCTTTGACCGTGTTTCTCTCTGGGGCAGAATCAGCCCCGGCCCCGGCCGTTGTAAACGAAAACATCCTGTTAATTCTACAAGGTGGTCCTTCACTGGGCGCTGGCGGTTTATTACGCTGGTATTTGCTCCACGTGCTGCTAATGCCTTTGTTGATGGGGATTTTCTTCTTCGTGCATTATTACAAGGTCGTTTTGCACGGTTTTTCGCTGCCTCCCGGCCGTGAAGAAATCGGTGAAGACTCCGCCAAACGTGTTCCTAAAAATGAGCGCACGTATTTCATCCCAGATATTCTTACCAGCGAAGTGATGTGGACAGCTCTCCTCACCCTTTTCCTGGTAGCCGGTTCACTCTGGTTCTGGGATGCGCCGTTGGAACATCACGCCGATCCGGTTGTAACGCCGCTGCACGTGGTTGCGCCCTGGTACCTCTCATGGTCTCAAGGCTGGCTGAAGTTGGCCCCCAAGACCGTCGTTATTGGTTTCATTCCTGCTTTGCTGGTGCTTTTTATCATCATGCCTTACTTTGAGGTTGGTAAGAGTCGCCGCTATGCGGATCGTCGTGTGGGTCTTAGCGTTTCCATGCTTTTTATTGCTTTCATGATGGTCTCTAACTGGATGGGAACACCAAGATTCCGCGTACAATCTTCGGCGGATTTGGAAGTAGCTACCAAACTTCTCCCCGAAGAAGGCGTGAGTTCTTTGTTGGGTATTCCCCCGGAATTTTTATGGGAAGGGCAATATTTGCCGGGTGAAACTGTAGCTGAGAATCCACATCTGACCTATGGTTTGGAAGTCTTTGCCGAATTGATGGTGAAACATAGTTGTACAAACTTCCCGGGTACAACAATTGGTGGCGTTGCTTTGGACAGTTGTGAAGCAGAGGACCACCGAATGCCTGATCCATACGCCACACTAACTATTCGGCAAGTCCAAGAAGGTTTAATGGAATTGGTCATTCATATTGATGCGCTCGATCCGGAAAATACAGATGAATACCTGTATAACCTGGATTGGGTAGGCTACCGCCATGCCGATTCCAACTATGAAGAAGAATGCTCTTTTATCAACAAGTCATGTTAACCGGCAAGAGAGTTTGTAACTTACCGGCTGATTTGAAATGAGAGATGCACGCATGACTCAAAAGGACAAGCACCCATGCAAATAAAAGTTGCTATTGGAACCATAGCTTTCATGCTAACAATGGTTGTTTTTGGATACACGGCCTTGCGAGAGCCAGCACGTCTGGAGCGTTTTACGGCCGCAGAACAGGCGCGTTCGATAGAAACCGGCGCTCACCTTTATCAGGCAAACTGCTCGAACTGCCACGGCGTCAACGGGTTGTCAGAAGAATGTTACGACTTAGGGTCTGGCGAACAAATTGGCTGCATTGGTCTGGTACTCAACAACCGGGCTTTGCTGTGCGGCGATACAACCGACCGGATGATTGCCATGAACTGGCAAGGCACGAAGGAAGGCTTTGTTCGCAGCACGGTTTCTTCGGGTCGTCCAGGCACGGAAATGCCGACCTGGTCAGAACAGTTTGGCGGCCCATTGCGTGACGATCAGGTTCGCAACATTGTGGCTTACGTGATGAATTTTGAAACGGAAGAGCTTTGCAGCGGTGAGGTGATCCGTTTTGACTGGCCGGAAAGCGTAGACGATCTGCTGGTTCAGTTCCCAGAAGGTGACGCTGCCAACGGTAAGGCTTTGTTTGTTACTTATGGCTGCTCTGGCTGCCATGGTGTACCGGATGAAGGCGTCGCGGCGGCGGTAGGTCCGGATCAAGCTAACTTGCGCGAAGTAGCGGCTACCCGTATTGAGGGTGTCACAGGACTGCAATATGTGTACGAGTCTATTTTGTCCCCAAGTGACTTTATTGTGCCGGAATGTCCGAGTGGGCCTTGCACTGGCCCGCCAAGCGCTATGACGGCTAATTTCGGGGAACGCATGGCTGTTAGCCCCGGAGACATGGTAGATATTTTTGCCTATCTCAATCTGTTGGACGAATAAAAATCGTCTTCGTGTGATGAAATAAAAAAACCCGGCATTTGCCGGGTTTTTTTGTTGCACTACCTTTGCACTTTTAAGAAATGGGTTAAAAAATGGGACGCGGATTTTCGCGGATGCGGCGGATAAACGCTGTTTGTGATCGTTTTTATCCGCGAATATCGGCCGCATCGGCGTTTATCCGCGTCCCATTCATCAATCTGCAAACATAGTGTTGTTGGGAAGCGACTGCTTATTTGCCTTTAACGGCCGTTCCGCAGTTGCGGCAAAATTGGTCGCCGGTCTGGAGGGGGCGGCCACATTCATGGCAATAGCGTGCGGCCGATTTTTTCGGAGCGACGGCGGCCGGGCCAGATTTGTTGACTTTGCTGCGGTTGGGTTGGGGTTTGCGCGTTTTTGTTTGGGTACGCTGCGTGGCTACGACCCAGGTTAGGGCAACGGCCGCTACCACGATGGCGGCCACGCTGAGGAGCAGTATCCAGTTGATAGGAGACTCATCAGCAGTTGAAGCGTCTGGAGGGGCAACGGCCGTTTCCGTCTCATTCCCACTGTCCACCACCGGCAAATTCTCCGTCGAAAGCTGTGGACTGTTCATGGTGTAATTAAAACTTACGGTCAATGGCTTGCCGCCGGGGACAGCCTGGTTGGGAAGCGTGTGGTAGGTAAATCCATCGGTGCTGCTTTGGGCGACGGCAACGGCCGTTGGCTGTGTCGCCAGATCTGTGGCGGCTACCGGCTGCTGCACCGCCAAAAGCATCTCATCTACGGAAGTTGACGAGAGCCAGGTAAACGTAAACGACCGCGAACTGTCTACGGCCGTATAAGGCAAGTAATACTCCACGCGAAAGCGCGTCTCGGGGAGGGTCATACGCAGTTGGTTGCCTTCCGTGGTGTACACCACGTCATCAATCATTCCGCCATCTTGCGTGATCCGGGCCACGACGTGTACCGAGGCATCGGCCGGCAGCGGAATTGTTACTTCGGCGGGCAAGGCTGTCCCTTCCGGCAATGTCCCGGTCAGCAGAACCAGCACACTGCTCTGATCATAATCCGGCCAGAAATCAATCACCAACTGCGACAACGTACTTACCGGCGTTTGGGCGTGTACGCTCAGCGTGGAAACAAGCAATAACAAACTCACGAGAATAAAGCGGGCGATTTTGCTCATAACGTAGACGACTCTCTTTAAGGATGGTTTATTCGGTCAAGCAAAGATTGACTCAGGCGCGACCGCGCAGCCGAACGCGATTGGCCCGACAATGAGGGCATTCCATCTCCACATACTCGCGGCCGCAAGTTCGGCAGGTGCGCGTTTCTACCGGACGCTCGTCGGCTAATGAACCGAGGACGAGGACCAGGTCTTCTCCCTGGTGTTTTTCCAGCCAGGTCAGCAGATCGTGTTCGCCAATGCGCCAACGGCCGTCGCCCATCTGCTGCAACACCCCGCTCATCACCTCAAGCTCCATCTCATACGCCGCCGCTGCCAGTTTATAGATGGCCGCTCGCCTCATTGCCGACATAAGAAAGTCCTTTACCCTTGCCTGTCTGATTTTCGTGGCCTATTATACCCGATGGGGCCACAAGGCACTGACGGCAGCGCGCTTCTTAATCTGGTGACAAGAATCGCATTGCCCACTATTCATGAACCTGTACGTAAAAGGAGGCAAGCATGTCCACAGGACGCAAAAAGCTTGAGCGAGATCTGGTCATTTTGACGGCAATGGCGGAAGGCATGGCCGATTACCTGAAAAGCGACATTTTGTTTGGAAAATTATCGGATAACAGCATGCCCATGTTGACGTTGGGCGGTTATCTCATGCGTGAACACCGGCTGTTAAGTTTGACCGACTTACTATCATCGGCAGAACAGGCGCAGCTAGAAACGGCCGTCTGGCAATTTAATTCAGCGCTCATCGAGAAAATTATTCGCCTGGAAACCAAAGGTCGCAAGGAATTGGATGCCCGTCTGCGCCAGATGGAAGAGTATTTGCGCGATTTGCAAAACAAAAAAGGGGCCGGGATGAATTACGAAACGGCCGTTGAACCCCGCGTCATGATAGCGGCCCTGATCCACAAACTGGAAATGGCCCCTTACCAGCTCGATGAGCGCGTCTTGCAGCAGGTGGATTTGCTCGATCGCCATTTGCGCCGCCGCTGGTCGCCCGGTGACTTCATCTGGCCTGAAGAATGGCAGCCGGCTTATCCCCAGATTGATTATTGGTGGCTGTACGGCCGTCCCACGTAACTGAGGTATTGCCTGATATGACAAAATGCACTTGACGCCCATCATCCCCCCTGATTATCATGATAATAGAGAAGTAAAAATCAAAAGGGGGTCAGCCATGAGCGAAATATTGGACGTTTTAACTCAGGATTTGCGAGTTCTCGAAGTAATGGTTTCCCAGATGGAAGCTTACCTGGCCAGCGACGCCACCCATTGGCCGATCAACCAGGAAGGTATGCCCCCAAAGTTAACGATTGGGGGATGTTTAATGCGCCAGGCGCGATTGTTGGCCTTGCAGCACCATCTTTCCTTGCCCCAACGAGCACAACTCAATGCGGCCATCGAGGCATTCAATGCGCTCTTAAAAGAAAACGTAGTCCGTTTTGAAAACCGCGCCCACGACGAACTGCACGCTCGCCTGCGAGAGTGGACAACGTACTTGCGCAACGCCACCAGCCACATGGCTACCGAACAAGAACATTATGCCGGCACGGCAGATACACGGCTGGTCATGGCCGCGCTGATGGACAAATTACAAACGCCGCCTTATCAACTTAGCCCACAAATAGCCGAAGACGTGGCCCACATGGACAATTATTTAAGGCGGCAGTGGCAGGCTGGTGAATTTATCTTACCGCTGGTGTGGCAAGAAGCTTATCCGGAGAGCAAATATTGGTGGCTTTATGGTCACCCGCGTAAATAATCCCGATGGTACGTTGGGGAAGTCTGAGCATGACGTGGGGATTGGTTGTGTACAGCCGCCAATCCCCACATTTGTTTATGAAGCGCCTTTGAGGGCGTCGCCCAGAAAAACTTCGGGCGGAGTCACCGGTTTGTAGTCCGGGTTGCCCCAAGGGGTGAAGCGAATGACAAAGTTGGCTACCTGCCAGCCCAATCTGATGACCAATGGATGGTGTGCCCTGTAGGCAATGTGCGCCAGACGGGTGCGCAGGTCTAGCTGTCTGAACAACGGATCGGCGAGAAGGTTTTGGCGGTAGGCGGCATAACTGAAGTCGTGCCGGGCAAAGGCGTTCTGGATGGTTTGGGCAGCCACACGGCCGTAACCGAGGGCAAAAGAGATGCCTTCACCCATCAGTGGGTCGGCCCCGGCAGCGTCGCCGACTAACAAGACGCGGGGCATGGCAAAACGGCCGTTCCTGTCCCACCAACGAATTGGATGCCCTTTTAACTGGTAATCGTCCAGGTCGCGCTGCCGGTCGGCCAGGGATTCGTGCAGTGTGGTTTTCAGGTCGGCTTTCGGCCTTTCTGGGCGCGCCCGGCTGTCGAACAAACCGCGATTCATAAACGGCCGTCCCCCCACGTAACTGGGAAAGTCCCAATAATACCCTTGCAACCCATAGTCCGACATTTGCGAAAAATCAAATATCGCCACTCGATTCTGGAATAGGGGGTCCTGCTGGGCGTTCTCCGGCGTCAGCACTTCAACGAGCCGCGCCACCCGTGACTCGTCGTCCCATTTCAGGGCGCGCCGCACAAAACTGCGCGAGCCATCTGCCCCCACCAACGTTTTGGCGTGAAACGTTGCTTTCTCGGTGACGATTTCTACATAATCGTCGTGCGGGGTGATCTGTTTGACGCCTTCCCCTTGCCGCACCGTCACGCCTTGTTTCTCGCAGGTCTGTACCAGCCAATGGTCAAATTCATCCCGACGCACAATGGTAAACACCGGATTGGCATGGAACGAATAACTTTTATCCCGATAAATCAACCGCGCTTCGCGCACGTCAAAATGGCGTGGCTCCAACGTCAGGCCCAGGCGCGAAAGGACATTGCGCCCCATGTGGGTGATGCCACCCCCACACAGTTTTTCGCGGGGATGAATGGCCTTATCCACGACGACAATCCGGTTGGCCCAGCCCGGATCACTCTTTACCAGATGCAGCGCGGTTGATGTGCCTGATGGTCCCGACCCCACGATCAAAACGTCAACGTGCTGTATCTCTGACATATCTGTCTGTTCCCTCCATCAAAGGGGTTGGTTGGTATGTTGGATGGTTAGCCAACATACCAACCAACCCACGTCAAATTACTTTGCAAGAATCGGCAGCATTATAGCATGAGGGATGTCAATTGCCTGATCCGTGCCAATGTCGGCGGTGGGATGGGGCGCTTCCAGGTTGCCGGCGAGGTCGCGGGCCTGGCTGCGGAAGTAGTAGATTTGGCCGGGAGTGGGCAGTGTGAAGACGTAACCGCGTTGGTTAGTCTCGGTTAGCCAGCGGGTCCAACCGGCATCGCCGGCCGCCTGATAATCAACGGTGTAAGCGGTTACACCGGACAGCGCATCTTGCCCGCTCCAGGTGATCAGGTAGGTGGCAGGCGTGGCGGTGAGGGTGTAAACGGCCGTTACCCCCGATTCCGGCGGCGTGCTGTCCAGGCCAAAATAGCCCGCCTGCGACGTGACGGTAGAAGTCAGGCCGGGCAGGGGCGGCGTAAAATCAACCGTCACCCGCCAGTAAAGGCGGGCGTAATCCTGAGTCAGCGTGATTGTGTGGCTGGTCGCCGAACCATTGATGGTTTCGCTGGCGACGGGCTGGTTGAAGGCCGCATCCGTGGCGATTTCTACCAGGCTGCTTTGCACGTCGTCAATTTCCGCCAACTGCCAGCTAAAGCCGACGGCGCGGTTGTTTTGCCAGCTTGCATTGGCGGGCGTGACAATTTGCGCCTGCGGGTTAAACATGATGCTTGCCTGGTCGGTGCGCATGTCGCCGCCGCTGGCTGCTTCCACGTTGCCGGCCTCATCTACCGCCTGGCTGCGCAGCCAGTACAGGGCGGCGGGATTGGGCGGGGTGAAAACGGCCGTTGTCTCCGTGGTGTTTGCCAGCAGCGTGGTCCAGGTTGCTTCCCCTTCCGCCCGGTATTCAACGGTGTAGCGGCTCACGCCGGACAGTGCGTCGGTTCCCTGCCAGAACACATCGAAGTAACCGGCGACCACGTGGTGGCGCAGTTCGGTCACGCTGGATTCCGGCGGCGTGGCGTCCAGGGCAAACGAAGCGGTTGGCGAAGTGGATAACACGCCGCCCTGGTTGGTCGCCTTGACGCGCCAATACAAAACCGGGTAATCCTGGGCAAAGGTATGGCTGAAACTGGTAACGGCCGTCGGCCAGCTTTGCGCCGCGATCACATGGGTAAACGCAGCATCCGTCGCCACTTCTACCTGGGTGGATTGGACCAGCGTGGGCGCGTTGAACTCCCAGGAGAAATCAACCGCAGCCTGATTGACCCATACGCCATTGGCCGGCGACATACCGCTGATGGTTATTTCTGTCACCCGCCGGAAGCGCACGTCGTCGAACCAGACGCCGACGCCATCGTCGGTGGTTGTCAGGTCGCTCAGGTAGACGGTCGTGCCAGACCCGGCAGGCAGGTTAAACGTCCCCAAAGACATCCACAGCCCCACATTGTCGTCATGGCTGACGACAACGGTTTCGGCGATGCCATCGTGCCGCACTTCGTAGCGCGCTCCGTTGGTTTCGGAATTG
>CALFEW010001042.1 GCA_937958365.1 uncultured Chloroflexota bacterium
ATTCTGCCAAGCCACTCTGCCAAGCCATTCTGCCAAGCCACTCTGCCAAGCCATTGCCGCCCTTGCTGCCTGTGGTAAACTAACCAGCGTGATGTGTACATCAAAACAAGCAGTTTTGTAAGGTCAACTCGTGATTGAAATCAGGAACGTCACCAAGAAATATTACTCCCTGACGGCGCTGAACAACGTTTCGCTGCAAGTGCCCACCGGCGAAGTGATGGGTTTATTAGGCCCCAATGGCGCCGGTAAAACCACCCTTTTTAAGCTTATCGCCGGGATTATGGCGCCCACAACCGGGAAAATCCGGCCGGCCAGCGACGTGTGGCCACAAATCGGCTACAAACCGGAACGCCTGCTCTTTCCGAACCACCTGCGGGTGAACCAATACCTGCAACAGGTAGCGCGGCTGAGCAACGTGCCCGGCCCGCAAATTAACCGCCTGGTGGGCGAAAGCCTGGAACGGGTGAATCTGCAAAGCGCCGCCAACAAAAAAATAAAAGAATGCTCCAAAGGAATGCGCCAACGCCTCGGTCTGGCGCAAATTCTCATGGGCGATCCGCCGCTGCTGCTGTTGGACGAACCCGGGAATGGTCTGGACCCCATCGGACAAGAGGAAGTTCACAACTGCATTAAAAGCTTACACCAGGCCGGTAAAACCATCATCATGAGCACGCATCAACTGGCGGAAGTGACCCAAGTCTGCACGCACCTCGTCATTTTGAATCATGGTCAGGTTCATTACGCCAACAGCATGGCCCAGGCGATGGCCGCCAAGTCCCACATTCGCATTCGCACCAATAAACCATTGGAAGAGTTCGGCCAATCTCTGGCGGCCTTGCAAGACGAAATCGAGGTGGCCGGCGACGTGATCTATCTACGAGGAGAAGCGATGCCCATGCGCCGCCAGGTGTTGGTGATGTTGCTGGAAGCCGGATTCGACGTTTTGCGCGTGGAACACAATCGTATTTCCTTATCGGAAATTTATGCCGAGGCTGTCCAATGACCCAACGCATCGCTGCTCTTTCAACCTATTTTTTACGCAGTTTAACGCTCTCATTGACCGGATTGATGTATGTTCTGGGAGGGTTTGCTTATTGGCTGGTGACATTTCCACCAGACCAGCACACGCCGGACGCTTCTTACTATATTTTGGTACTGGCGGCTCTGGGCATTGGCTTGACGTTTTTATGCACGTTATCGGTAGCCGCACGGGCCAATCAGGCAAGCCATGCGCCCTGGATTGTGCGGCTGCCCAGTCGCGTGGAGTATCTAACGGCCGTTCTCTTCGCCTCCCTCATTTTTGCCACCACCCTACAAATCCTGCTGGCCGTCCTGGCCCTGTTTCGCGGCCCCGACCTCTCTTGGAGCCAGGCGCTGCTCATCCCGCCCATCTGGTTGGCGCTGAATGCGCTGGCGGCCGTTCTTGCCCTACACGCCAGCGATTTTGTCGCCAGCGGTTGGTCCCGCGTCTATCTGTTTGGCCTCATCGCCATTTTCCTGTTCGGCCAAAGCTTCAACGCCAAAAGCAGCCTGAACACCTGGTTCATTTTGCGCCTCAACGACGTCAGCCGTTCGCTGATAGGCGCGGGATGGTTGGTGGTGGTAACGCCAATTAACAACCTGTCCAACTGGCTGCAACAAGATGGCACAAGCAGCCTGAGCGCCTTTTTTGGCCTGCCTTTCTGGCCTTTTCACGCAATTACCGACGCCGTGGTTGTGGGCAGTTTTAATACGTCGCAGGCGCTCGCGCCGGCGGTTTTACTTTTGTATGCCACCTTGTTGGTCATGTTGGCGGCCGATATTTTCGCCAACAAAGACCTGGATTTAACCGAGTGACCTGATGGAGTGCTGGATTTGCGAACGGCCGTCGCACGCCATTTGCCGCTTTTGCGGCCGTGCAGTGTGCAAGACTCATGCCCAGGAGATGCCTTACATCATCCACACCTACCGCACCACCAAAGATACCTACAAAGCGTTCGTGGTGGCCGGAGCCGTGTGGTGTGGCGAATGCAAACCCCAACAAGACCCTATCACCCTTGCCAACCTGGATGAGTGACCGCGACCGGAGCTGCTTCCTATGCGACGTCTTCTCCTGACCCTGCTGTTTCCCATGTTGGCCCTGTTTCTGGCGGCCTGCGATCTGCTAAGCAATGCCGATGTGACGCCAGTAGCGGCAACGGCCGTACCCGCTACCCCTGCCCTGTTAACCCCCTCCGCCCAAAACACGCCGGGCTTCGTCATCGCCCCCACCATCACCCCCACCAACAACTCCCTGATCATCTGGCTGCCGCCGGCCATCGCTACCCGCACCGAAGCCGGAGCCGTCACCTTATCTGATCAATTGTTGGCTTTCAACAGCGCCCATCCCAACCTGGAAATTATCGTCGAGCAAAAACCTACCAACGGGCAAGGCGGCGCGTTAAACTATTTACGAACTGGCCGCAGCATCGCCCCAACCATTCTGCCCGACCTGATCGCCATTCCTGTGACGCAGCTAGCCGCCGCCGCCGATGAAGGGCTGGTTCTACCGATGGAAGACTTTCTCGACCCCGCCCTGGTGGAACTACTTTTCCCAGCGGCCCAGGAATGGGCCTACAACACCACCCATCTTATCGGTATGCCTTTTGCCCTCACCGAAGTGCTGCATCTGGAATACAGCAGCGTCATCACCGAACCCGTGCCGCTGACCTGGAGTAGTTTTATCTCCAACACCACGCGGCACATGGTCCTGCCGGCGGCCGGTACGGATGGGGCCAGGTTGGCCCTGCAATTCTATCTGGCCGCCGGCGGCCGATTGACCAACGAAGCGGGCCAACCCGCGCTGGAGGTGGAACCGCTGACGCTGGCTCTGGAACAACTGTATAACGGCCGTATCAACGGCTTCATCCTGCAACAAAGCAGCAACATCACCAACCTGGCTGAAAGCGCGCGTCTGGTGCAGGATGGCGCCACCGATTACGCCCTCACTTCCTCCGACGTTTTCCTGCAAAGCATTTCCACCGATTACATCCCCCAATTTGCCGCCATCCCCGGCCTGGACGATCCACTCCCGGCGCTGGTCAATGGCTGGGCCTGGGCCATCACCACCCCTGACGTCCAGAAAAAGGCCCTGGCGGCCGAACTCATCACCGCCCTGACCACGCCGGAAAATTTGGGCGACTGGAGCCAGCAAAGCCGCATTTTGCCCGCCATGCCGGCAGCCTTCGCCTTCTGGCCCGCCGACGATGTCTATGTCAACTTCGCCCAAGATGAACTACAGCGCGCCATCCCTATGCCCCTGACAACTGCCAACACCATCATGCCCGCTCTAGAAAACGCCGTCTTCGACGTGGTTTCCCTGACAAAAACGCCGGCCGTGGCCGCCGCCGAAGCGGCCGCCGCCGTCACCCCGTAAAAAATGCGCCTATGTCCCCCCGATATGCCGATTATCGCCGCCATAGTTTAGAGATGTTCCAAGCCGCGCTGGCGGCGACAGACCCGGCCACGGCCGTTGCCGCCCATCTCCAACTCGCCCAACATAACCTCATCATCGCCCAGCAGCACTACGACCTGAACCAGGGGCGCGTTTTTCTGGTCAGCGTGGGTAAGGCGGCCGTGCCGATGGCCCAGGCCGCCAGCCAGACGCTCGGCCCGGCGCTGCACGCGGGCATCGTCGTCGCCAAAACGCTGCCCACCAACGCGAACCTGCCCCCAGATAAAATCGCCGTTTACACCGGCAGCCACCCCGTGCCCGGCCCGGATAGTGTGCGCGCCGCCACGGCCGTGCAGCGCCTGCTGCAAACCACCACCGCCAACGACCTGGTCCTCTGCCTCATTTCCGGCGGCGCATCGGCGCTGCTCAGCCAGCCGTTGGTGTCGCTGGACGATTGGCAAACGCTAAACCGGGCGCTGCTGGCCTCCGGCTGCGCCATAGACGAATTTAACACCGTGCGCCGCCAGCTAGACGCCGTTAAAGGCGGCGGCTTGCGGCGCTGGGCTGCGCCCGCCGCCTGCCACAGCCTGATTCTTAGCGATGTCGTGGGCAATCCGCTGGCTTTCATCGGCAGCGGCCCCACGGTGGTGGGCGATGATACGCCGGCCGACGCGCTGGCGGTGTTGGCGCGTTATGGGATGGCGGACCGGTTGGCAACGGCCGTTTCCCAACGCATCCACGCCGCCCTCAGCCAGCAACCGCCGCCCGCCAACTTGCCGCCCGCCGCCCACGTCATCGTTGGCGACGTGCGGCAGGCGGCTCTGGCCGCCCAAACCCGCGCCGTGGCCCTGGGCTTCAGCGCCCACATCCTGACGGCGCAGTTAGAAGGCGAAGCGCGCGAAGTAGGGCGCGTGGCGGCAGCCATCGCCAAAGACGCGCCGCCCAACCACTGCCTCATCCTGGGCGGCGAAACGACGGTGACGTTGTCACCCGGCGGCGGTCTGGGTGGGCGCAATCTGGAGACGGCGCTGGCGGCGGCCATTGCTCTGGCGGGCGAACCGCGCACGGCCGTTGCCAGTCTGGCCACCGATGGCGAAGATGGCCCAACCGATGCCGCCGGGGCGGTGGTGACGGGGGAAACGGCCGTTCTCGCCCACCAGGTCCACCTCAACCCCCACACCTACCTGCACCAACACGACAGCTACCACTTTTTTCAGCAACTTGATCAGCGCGCAGCCGGTTCAGTGCCCCCCAGTCTGGTCCAGACCGGCCCCACCGGAACCAACGTCAACGATCTCATTTTCATCCTCAGCTATCAGGCTTAGCGCCTGTAAAACAATGGCTCCGCATTGGGGGGTGAGGTTGAAGACTAAAGATCAAAGATTGAATAATCTCCAGTCTCAAGTTGCCAGTAAAGTGCGGCATGGTGCTTTTACTGGCTTTTAAAGGGAGCACGACGCACTTTTTGAAGTGCGCCGCACCTGAAGTTACAATTGCTCAACCGACATCGCCCTTTTATGATTGTTTTGTGAAATCTATGACATCTGTGGAAGAAGTTTCTGGGAAGCTGCTTCGTGTATCCTGAAGTTTACGTTGTTCGCACGAAATTGATGCCGCCTTATCCGGCCAGACGGACGCTGGTTCGCGCCCGCCTGACGCAGCGCCTGTTGGAAGCGGCCGAATACCGCCTGACGGTTGTGCAGGCCGGGGCAGGATACGGTAAAAGCACGGCGCTGGGGGCGCTCACGGCCGTTACTCCCCACCTCGTCTGGTATCACCTGGACGACAACGACGTAGACCCTCTGCGACTGCTGCTTCACCTTTACCACGGCTTCGCCGACGCCCTGCCCGGCTTCGCCACAGCGCCCCTCGCCCTGTTGGAATCGTGGGACCGCAGCAGTACGCCGCTGCCCTGGACAACGGCCGTAGACCTGCTCATCAACGCCCTCGCCGAACAATCCACGGCTCCCATCTTCCTGGTGCTGGACGACGTCCACCTGCTGGAAGCGTCCGGTGATTCCTTGCGTATTCTGGACCGGCTCATCGGGCGCGCCCCGGCGAGCCTGCACACCATCCTGGCCACCCGCTACCCGCTCAAACTGCCCACCTGGCTCAACTGGCAGGTGCGCGGCGAACTGCTGGAAATCAATCAGACCGAGATGGCCTTTACCCCGGCGGAAATCCAGGCGCTTTTCCGGGAGCAGTACCGATTTTCCCTTACGGAAGAACAGGTGAATCTGCTGGCCGCCAGGAGCGAAGGCTGGGCTATCGCTTTGCAGCTTGTGTGGCAGCGCTGGCACAACAACCCCCACGCCACCCTCAACGATGCCCTGGCGCAACTGTCCGGCTCCACCAGCGACCTGTTTGGCTTCCTGTTTCAGGAAGTACTGGCCCAACAAGCGCCGGACATTCAGGCATTTTTGCGGGAAACGGCCGTTTTCCATGAAATGGACGCCGCCGCCTGCAACTATCTGCGCCAGGCCCAGGACAGCGAGCAAATCTTGCGTTATTTGCAGCAAAACAGCCTCTTCGTCGTCAACGTGGGGGATGGCTTGCTGCGTTACCATCACCTGCTGCGCGAGCTGCTGCACAACCAGTTGCCCGCCACCGACGCCTGCGCCCTTCACCGGCGCGCCGCCGACTATTACCGGCAGCAGGGCGACGAGGAGAAGACCATCCACCACCTGTTGGCCGCTGGCGATTATGAAGAAACGGCCGTCATCCTCGACGAATCCGGCCGCCGCATGGTCCGCAGCGGGCGGCTAAATCTGCTGGCAAGCTGGATTGGCGGCCTGCCCCCCGACGTGCTGGAAACCCATCCCGCCCTGCTGGTTTGCCTGGGCGATGTGGCTCGCCTGCACAGCCGCTTCGACGAAGCCCTGGGCTGGTATCAGCAGGCGGAAACCCGCGCCCGCACTTGCAGCAACCTGCGCGAAGTGGGGCAGGCGCTGCGCGGCCAGGCCCGTGTCTACCTGGACACCGTCAACCCCAGTCAGGCCGAACAGCTTTTGCAGGAGGCGATGCGCATCACCGACGGCCTGGAAGACCGCGAGAGCCGCGCCCGCCTGCTGGAACTGCTGGCCGAAAACATGCTCAACCTGGGCCACATGGAAGAATCGGACAGATACCGGCAGCAGGCGCGCGACCTGCGCCAGGAAGGGCCGGCCGAAGCGGAACTGTCGGTTCGCGTCCTGCTGCGCACCGGACGGCTGGCCGAAGCGCGGCAGTTGTTGGAAGATCGCGTGCGCCAGGAGCAGCAGGAGCCGGTTTTACGCCCACGCGCCCATCGAGAAACGCCGCTGCTGCTGTCGTTGGTGCTGGCTTTTCAGGGGGAGCGCGAACAGGCCCACGCTTTCGCCATGCAGGGGATGCAGCGTGGGCAGATGTTACAATCGCCGTTTATTACGGCCGTTGGCTACATGCGCCAGGGCCACGCCTGGCTGCTGCAAAAAGACGAACAAGGGTACGAAGAAGCCCATCGCTGCTTCCGGCAAAGTATCAGCCTCAGCGAAACGTTGATGGTTCCACGCCTGAAAGTGGAATCGTATTGGGGGATTTGCCAGGTTCATGGCTTTCGCGGCCACCTGGCGGAAGCCGCCCACGCCGCCGATCAAGGCATCGCCATCGCCCAAAGCGCCGGCGACGAATGGATTGAAGCGCTCATTCGCCTCTCGCTGGGCGCAAGTTACACCCTGGCCGGCCAGATGCCCGACGCCGCTCGTGAACTGTCGGCGGCTCTGGTTGCCTTCCGCGAATGCGACGACACCCACGGCGAAGCGCTGGCGCTGCTCTGGCAGTGCCTCACCTGGCAGCGCCAGGGAGAAACGGCGCTGATTCTGCCCGGCCTGCGCGAGTTGCTGCGCCTGTGCCGCACCTATGGCTACGATTACCTTTTCACGCGCCGCACCATCATCGGGCCGCCAGACCCGCGGGCGCTGGCGCCGCTGCTGCTGACCGCCCGTGACGCGGACGCGGAACGCAATTATGCCGAAAATTTGCTGAAGCAATTGGGGCTGGCGGCCCTCAATTTGCATCCGGGCTACCAACTGCGCGTGCAGGCGTTGGGGCAGTTTAGCGTCTGGCGCGGCGCGCAACTGGTTTTGCCGCGTGAATGGCAGCGCAAAACGGCCCGCCAGCTTTTGCAGCTTTTGCTGGCGAACCGCCGGGAGGTGCTAGACCGCGACCAGATTATTGACCTGCTCTGGCCGGAATTGGACTCGGAAAACGGCCGTCGCAATCTAAAAATCGCCTTCAACGCTCTCTGCCAGGCATTGGAACCGGATCGGTCGCCACGCGCCCCATCGGCTTTTGTGCTGCGAGACGGCGCGCTGTATGGCCTGCGCCCGGAAGCCGACGTGTGGCTGGACGTGGAGGCTTTTGAACAGATGGCCGCTGCGGGTGACCACTTTTTGGAAAGCAATCCGGCCGCAGCTATCCAGAATTACCGCGAGGCTTTGGCGCTCTACCAGGGGGATTTTCTTGCCGAATGTCGTTACGAGGAATGGTGCAGCGAGGAACGCGAACGGCTCATCACCCTTTATTTGCGCACCGCCGACCGGCTGGCGCAGGCCCTGACCAACGAGGCGCTGTGGGAAGAAACCATCCAGGTCTGCCAGGTGATTCTGGCCCAGGACAACTGCTGGGAGCAGGCCTACCGCCTGATGATGGTGGCTTACGAGGAATTGGGCAACCGGGCGCAGGCGCTGCGTACGTATCATCGTTGTGTGGATCATTTGCAGAAGGAACTAGGGGTAACGCCAACGGCCGTGACAACCGACCTCTACCAGCGCATCCTTTCCAGTTAACTCCCTTCACAACAAAAAGCCGGTCCAAAAGACCGGCTTTATCATGTTTTTTCAATCCGTGTTAGACCGCGTTTTGTACTCAGCCCAGGCTCAACCGCCCTTCTTAACCACCCATGCCTTCCATATTCATTTCGCCTTCCGGCGCTTCTTCACGAATCTCAGCGTTTACAACCATTTCACCGGCGTTGGCAAACTGCAAAGTCACCGGGATTTCTTCACCAGCTTCCAAAGCCCGCGTTTTGTCTATGCACATGACGTGCAAGCCACCCACTTTCAACTCCACAGTCTGACCGGCCGGAATGGGGATCACGCCACCGGCAACAGGGCGCATTCCCATCGCATCATTTTCCATCATGTACATTTCATGCAATTCCACAGTAGCGCATACGTCGGCGGCCGCGCTCAACAATTGCTCATCCTTATCGGTATTGTTCACAATGGTCATATAAAAGGCCCCATTGGGCGCAGACATCGGTGAATTACGACCCCAAACGCCGGTTACTTCTAATTCATTCGACGCCGTGTCTGATCCCATATCCATTTCGGAATCAGTCGCGGCACAACCAACAAACAAACCCAACATCATCATGATCGCTAACACTGCCAATGCACGTTTCATACTGTTTTCTCCTTAAGCTGTTTTGTTTGTAATTCTTGCTTTCAGAGCCTACCGCTCGTGTGACCATTTGATAGATTCTGATATAAGTATCATTGTATAACGCTCATATCACAAGCGCAAAGATTGCCAATTGGCCGCGGATAAACGCAGACCTGGCGGATTCTTGCGGATGAACATTGTAAAAAAAATCCACGTTTATCCGCCACATCCGTGAAAATCTGCGTCCCATTCTTTCACAAGTGCCGACATTGTGTTACGCAAGTGAACTCATCCGCTTTTCATTTGGACGGATTGCCAAAAACAGGGAAAATTACCCGCCAATTTGGTGGCGGGCACAGAACGCTGACGCAAACAGCCCAATTGGTAGCGGAGACGAACATTGCAGAAAACAAAATGGCATCCTTACGAAGCAATTTACCAGGGATATCACACGGTCACAGGCACTTTGCGCGTGGCACAAGGGGTTCTTAGCCCTCGGCTGCACAATCGGCGCGATATTTTTGTCTATTTGCCACCGTCTTATGCTTATAGTACGCGGCATTACCCGGTGCTTTACATGCAAGACGGCCAGAATTTGTTTGACAATGGCCTTAGTTTTGCCGGCGAATGGCGGGTGGATGAAACAATGGAACGTCTGGCGTATGAACGGCAGCTTGAAGCTATCGTCGTGGGTATTCCCAACATGGGCCACCAGCGCATGGACGAATACAGCCCGTTTCTCCACCCTGGTTACGGTGGCGGTAAGGGCGACGACTACCTGGGTTTTGTCGTCCACACGTTAAAACCGCTGATTGATCAAGATTTCCGCACATTGCCGGACAAGGTGCATACTGGCATCATGGGGTCTTCGATGGGCGGGTTGATCAGCCTGTACGCTTTTTTCCGCAATCCTGACGTTTTTGGCTTCGCCGGGGTAATGAGTCCGTCACTGTGGTTTGCCAATTATGCGATGTTGCATTATGTGGAAACGGCCGTTTTCAATCCCGCACGCCTCTACCTGGACGCCGGAACCCGTGAATATGGCGACGCCAACCATGAAACCACCAAACCCCGCACCGATTCGCGCCGATACTACGCCAGCGTGCGCCGCCTCAAGCGTATTCTGGTCAACAAAGGCTACCGGCCGCAGCAAGACCTGCTGCACGTCGAAGAAAAATGGGCCGCCCACAACGAAGCCGCCTGG
>CALFEW010001043.1 GCA_937958365.1 uncultured Chloroflexota bacterium
ATCCTCATCGAGGCGGCCAAAGCGCGACAAGAACCACTGGATCACGTGCTGTTTCACGGCCCGCCGGGATTGGGCAAAACGACGTTGGCCCATGTCATCGCCAACGAGATGAATGTCAACATTCGCATCACCGCCGGGCCGGCCATTGAACGCGCCGGGGACTTGGCGGCCATTCTGACCAATATGCGCGCCGGTGACATTTTGTTCATTGATGAGGTCCATCGTCTGGGGCGGGCTGTGGAGGAAATTCTCTACCCGGCCATGGAAGATTTTGTCCTGGACATCGTGGTGGGCAAAGGACCGGGGGCGAAGAATGTGCGGCTGAAGCTGCCTAAGTTCACCGTGATTGGGGCTACGACGCGCCTGGCGCTGCTGACCGCCCCATTGCGCGCTCGATTTGGCGCGGTGTATCGCATGGATTTTTATGAGCAGCCGGCCATTGAAAGCATTGTGAATCGGGGCGCGGGGATTTTTGGCATTTCTTGCGAGCCGGTTGGCGCGACAGAAATTGCGCGGCGCTCGCGGGGCACGCCGCGGGTGGCGCTGCGCCTGCTGCGCCGCGTGCGTGATTATGCCCAGGTGCGGGCAGACGGGGAGATTACCGGGGAAACGGCCGTTGCCGCCCTCAATCTCCTGGAAATAGACGAACTGGGCCTGGACGACCTGGACCGGCGGGTGCTGCGGGCCATCATCGAGAAATTTGGCGGCGGTCCTGTGGGCCTGGAAACCATCGGCGCGTCCATCAGCGAAGAAGCCGACACCATCATGGACGTGGTGGAGCCGTATTTGCTGCAATTGGGCTTTCTGGAACGGACCGCACGCGGCCGTATGGCCACGCCGCACGCTTACAAACATTTGGGTCTTTCCCTGGCCGGTCGCAGACCGGACAACAAAGTCAACCAACCCACTTTGTTTGGGGATAATGAACCATCATGATTGAATTTGGCCGCATCCTGGTAATTATCGGCGTGACCATCGCCCTGGTGGGCGCAATGATTTTGGTTGCCGGCCGTTTCTTTCCCTGGCTGGGCAACCTGCCCGGCGATTTTAACTTTGAAGGCCAAAACTTTAAGATTTACTTCCCCCTGGCTACCATGTTGCTAATCAGTATCTTGGGCAGCATTCTCCTCAACATCCTCATCCGCATCTTCCGCCGCTGACCGCCCATCACTAATTGACGACCCATTGGCAAATTCGCTAAAACGGCCGTGTCCAATTAGCGATGAATTAACGTATGACCTTTATGCTTATGTTTGTAAATGAGCGCCAAGCGTATTTTTTGTTGGCAAAGGAACGAACAAACATGAACAAAGGCACAAAAAACCAATTGGTAAGTGAACTGGCAAAAACGGTTGTTCCCCAGGTTGCTCCGTATGAGCTTCAATTCTTCCAGGCGCAAAAAGATGAATACCTGCAAAACCCGGAAAAGGTGATTCGCAGCCGGATGGGGCAAACCGCCGCAGCCGACGCCTGCGCCGAAAATCATATGGTTTTTCTGGCGCCGGTCATCTACACCATCTTTGAAGATGCCATTGATTTTATTGCGCAAGAATTTGGGCAACGGCCGTTGTTTGAAGGCGGCATCTCCCGGCTCATCGCCATTAGCCTCACGGCCCGGCAAATCGCCCAAATCCGCCAGATAGCTCTGGAAAGAGCGCATGAGAATAGATTATCCATCCTGAAATCACGCCTGGTGGCTGACGCCGTTGTCAACAAACTGGTCATGCCCTACCCCTTAAACTAAGCTCAACTGTGTTTCCAGGTTGCAGACCCGAAAGGTTTTCCCAGCCTTTCGGGTCTTTTTTATCTCCTGGCTCCGGGCTACAATAGCCGCCATGAACACCAACGAGTTTACCTACAACCTGCCTCTGGAACTGATTGCTCAACGGCCGTTGCCCCAACGTGACGCCAGCCGTTTAATGGTTTTAGGCCGCGCCGACGGCCGTATCACTCACCGCCGCTTTACCGACCTGCTAGAGTATCTGCGCCCCGGCGACATCCTCGTCGTCAACGACAGCCGCGTCATCCCCGCCCGGTTGTACGGCCGTAAGCCCACCGGCGGGCAGGTGGAAATTTTGCTGCTGGAAAGCCTGGACGACCGGCGCTGGAAGGCGTTGGTGGGTGGCAAAAAACTGACAACAGGCGCGGAGATTTTGCTGGATGATAGCGCCGGACGCCCCACCGAGATAACCGCCACGGTAACGGCCGTACTCGACGGCCCGCAGCGCGAAATCACCTTCAATCGCCCCATAGACGACGACCTGGACGATTTGGGCCACACGCCGCTGCCCCCCTACATCCACGAAACCCTCGACGACGACGAGCGCTACCAGACGGTGTACTCCCGCCCGCCCGGGTCCAGCGCCGCTCCCACCGCCGGGCTGCACTTCACCGGTGATTTGCTGCTGGCGCTGCGCGACAAAGGCGTGCTGTTCGAGACGGTGACGCTGCACGTTGGGCTGGACACCTTCAAGCCGGTGGAAGCCGACCGGATAGCCGACCACGTCATCCACAGCGAATGGGCCAGCCTGACCAACAGCGCCGCCCGGCGCATCAACGACGCCAAACTGGCCGGTGGGCGTATTGTGGCGGTGGGCACAACGGCCGTGCGTACCCTGGAAACGGCCGCTTTACGTTCTGCCGGCATTTTGGGCACGCTGCAAACCATCAGCGCCCGCGACGCCGCG
>CALFEW010001044.1 GCA_937958365.1 uncultured Chloroflexota bacterium
GTTTGGGGCGCTGCCCGGTTTTCTGAGACATTTCCCAGAGTATCAAGAGCTATCTTCGGTGGCAGCGCTGCGCGCCAAGAGTCAGGTCTTGCCGGTAGGCATCCACCTGGCGAATTTGCAGCAAAAACCGGCGTCAGGCGAAAGGCAATCAGCAGAGAAAACGCCGCTCATTCTCTGGAATCAGCGGTGGGAATATGACAAAAATCCGGATGATTTTTTTCAGACGTTGTTTGCTCTGGCCGATGAGGGTCTGGCGTTTGAGGTGGCTTTGTGCGGCGAGCAGTTTGGCAAACGGCCGTCTATCTTCCAGGAAGCCCTCACCCGCCTTGCCGACCGCATCATCCACGTGGGCCACGCGCCACACGACCGGTATCATGCCCTGTTGTGGGCCGCCGACGTGACCATTTCTACGGCATACCACGAATTTTTTGGCATCAGCATCCTGGAAGCTATCGCCTGCCAGACGTTCCCGCTGCTGCCCAATCGCCTGAGCTACCCGGAGTTGATTCCTGAATCTTTCCACGCATTCTGCCTATACGAAGACCAGGCGGATTTGCAGGCGCGGCTGCGCTATGCGTTAACGCATCTGGCTGAGACTCGTCAGTTGGCCGGGGGGGTGGCAACGGCCGTTTCACCCTATGATTGGCGTCATCTGGTCGTCCGCTACGATCAGATATTGAGCCAATTTGGCCGCTGATCTTTTCGGCATCATGGCAGAATTGAGGTATAGTTTCTTATCCATTTGGTTCGACCACACAATTTCCTGGGATGGTAGAAATCAATGACCACAAACAAACCGAAGCGTGTTGGCATTCTGATTGGCCATGAAACAGAATGGCCGGACGCTTTTTTAGAAGCCGTCAACAAAAGCCAGCAAAACGTTGTCGCCGAGTTGGTGCAAATAGGCGGCACCTTTGTGAATGAACCGTGTCCCTATGACGTCATCGTAGACCGCATTTCCAACGAGACGCCTTATTACCGGGCTTACATCAAATTTGTCGCTCTGAACAACTGCTACATTATCAACAACCCATTCACCTGGTCGGCCGACAGCAAGTTTTACGGCATCGCCCTGGTCAACCAACTGGGCATGTCCAGCCCGCGCACCGTAGCCCTACCCAACAAATACATCCGCCTGCAAGACGTGGGGCCAGATGCCTTCCGCAATCTCATTTACCCGATGAACTGGGAAGCCATCGTGGAATTTGTTGGCGTACCGGCCGTCTTTAAGGACATCAACAGCGGCGGCCGGCATGTCGTCTACCGCGTCCACGACGTAGACGAATTAATCCAACGGTACGACGAGAGCGGCACTTACACGATGATTTTGCAAGAGCTAATCGAGTCTGACGTTCACATTCACTGTTTAGTCATCGGCCAGACGGCCGTGTTGGCCCTGCAATATGACGTGGAAAACGGCCGTTACCTCCCCCAACCCACCCACCTTTCCCCCAAACTAAACGCACAACTCGTTCAGGACGCCCTCACTCTCACCCGCGCTTATCAGTACGACGTCAATATGGTCGAGTTTGTCATCAAAGATGACCATCCTTACGTCATCAACAGCACCAATCCCGTGCCTGTCATTGATCACACGCTCATGACCGACGAACAGTTTGACTGGTGTATCGCCAAGATGGTTGACCTGGTAGCCGACCGCGCTCACAACCCGCCGTATCAACGGACTCTGCGCGATTTTTAAGCGGCGCTGATGGCCTGCTTTACGGCAGGGACCATTGTCACCATCAAAGTGAACATGTTATAATCGCCATTGTATGGTTGATATGTCAACCATATTGCATCAATATCAAACGGCGACGGTTTTCCTGCCGTAAACAACCCAGCTAAAAGAGAGGACTCCTTAATGAGCAACTTTGACAACAAAATCCCCGAAAAAATCGGCCGATTGCCAGAACTGGCTTACAACCTGTGGTGGAGTTGGACGCCGGAAGCCCGCAACCTCTTCAAACGCCTGGATTACACTCTGTGGCGTAGTACCCAACACAACCCGGTGCAGATGCTCCAGGAAATGAACGCTGAACAACTGGAAACTGCGGCTGACGATGCTGCCTTCATCCGGCAATACAACAAAGTCATGATTCTGTACGATCAGAAAATTCGCAGCAACCACACCTGGTTTCGCACCGAGTTCCCGGAATTAACCAATAAAACCATCGCCTATTTTTCGTTTGAATTTGGCCTGCACAGCTCTGTGCCCATCTATTCTGGCGGTTTGGGCATTCTCTCCGGCGATCACGCCAAAGAGGCCAGCGACCTGGGACTGCCGTTTGTTGGCGTTGGCTTCCTGTATCCTCAAGGTTATTTCCGGCAGCGCATCCCCGGACATGGCTGGCAAGAAGCCGTCTATCAACAACTGGACATAGACAAAACCCCCATCGCCCCAGTTTACCTTTCTGAAGAAAAAGAATTACTCATCAGCGTCCGCGTAGGTGATCGGGACGTGTTTGCCCGCATCTGGCACATTCAGGTAGGGCGGATTTCCCTGTATTTGCTCGATACAGACGTGGATGAAAACGATCCCTGGGACCGGGAGTTATCGGCCCGCCTTTATTCCGGCGACAGCGAGACACGTATTCGCCAGGAAATTTTGTTGGGGATTGGCGGCGTTCGCGTGCTGCGCGCTCTGAACATTGCCCCCACCGCCTGGCACATGAATGAAGGGCACTCTGCCTTTTTGCTGCTGGAATTGATCCGCGAAAAAGTGGCCCAGGGCATGACGTTTGCTGAAGCTTCGGCCCAGGTACGGCGACATTCCATTTTCACGACCCACACGCCAGTCCCGGCAGGCCATGACGCCTTCACCTTCCAGGTTGTGGAACATTACTTTAATGGTTTCTGGGACCAGTTAGGCATCAGCCGCGAAGATTTTCTGGGTTTGGGAAAGAATCAGGAAACCTGGGGCACTGCTTTTAACATGACGGTCATGGCTTTGAGATTGGCCGGACAGGCCAATGGCGTCAGTCAACTGCATGGCGATGTGTCACGGAAAATGTGGCAAAGGGTCTGGCCTGATAAACCAGAGGATGAGATTCCGATCAAGGCTGTCACCAATGGTGTACACGTTTCCACCTGGATTAGCAGCGAGCTTTATGCGCTTTATAACAAGTACGTCGGGCCGGACTGGGTCGCCGACGAGGATAATCCCAAAATCTGGGAAAGATTGGCCGACATACCCGATGCGGAATTGTGGGACTCACATCTTGACTTGAAGCGTAAGTTGATCAGCTTTTTGCGTGAACGCGCCCGCCGACGGTGGGTGGACGGTATGCATGATCCCTCCCAAATCCTCACGGGGGGGATGCTGCTAGACCCGGATGCTTTAACAATTGGCTTTGCCCGCCGGTTTGCAACGTACAAGCGGGCCGACCTGCTCTTCCGCGATATGGAACGCTTGCGGGCAATGGTTCATGACGTCCACCGGCCGGTTCAAATTATCTTTGGTGGTAAAGCGCACCCGGCCGATGATCCGGGCAAAAGTCTGATTCAGCAAATTTATAATTTGTCGCGCAATAGCAATTTGGGTGGTCGCGTGGCGTTTGTGGAAGATTATGACATGCACGTCGCCCGGTATCTTACGCAAGGGGTGGATGTGTGGTTGAATACGCCGCAGCGGCCAAGAGAAGCGAGCGGCACAAGCGGCATGAAAGCGGCCGTTAACGGGGTTATCAATTGCAGCATTTTAGATGGCTGGTGGGTGGAAGGCTACAATGGCGCCAATGGTTGGGCGATTGGTGAAGCCAAGAATTACGACAATCAACACCAGCAAGATGAGGAAGACGGCCGTTCCCTCTACCAACTTCTCGAAGAAGAGATTATCCCCTTGTTTTATACACGCGACCGAGACAACGTGCCCCGGGGTTGGGTGGAAGTCATGCGTGAATCTATCCGTTCCAACGCGCCGAACTTCAGTACACGACGCATGGTAAAAGAATACACGACCGAATTGTATATTCCGGCCATGAATTCTGACGATTAGTCGCCAGGAAACCATTGGCGGGCTTGTCGAACGCAGACGCTCGACAAGCCCACCAACCAATCAATTTGTTTCGCCCCAAACAACAGAGAAACATTCTTATGCGCTGGCTGCGACGTTTTGTCTATTTCTTATTATTCTTTTTGTGGTTAGCCATCATGTTCTTCCCCTGCATGGCGTTCACGCTCTCGATGCAGCAGCAGATAGAGTGGGGCGACAGCGAGGGCAGTCATGTGCGCATTTTTTTGCTTCAGGAGCGAGAGAAGGAAGGGGTAGGCGTGGAATGGAAACGGCCGTCTGGCTTCAACTCTAACTGCCACAAAACCAGCATAAACTACCTCATGTGGGTGGGCGAAGGGGACAACACTGCCTACTGCCAATGCGTTGATCCCCAAACCGGCGACACCCTGCTCCGAGACCCACAAGCCTGCCATTTTCCCTAAACCAACCAGCAAACTTCTGTTCTTAAGGGTTCATCTGCAATTTACTTTGGAGTTCCCAGTTGGACCAATCTTGGAGATTGGTCCAATCTCGCCGAGTTCAAACGAACGAACATTATATACTCCTGAATTCTTCTCAAACTTGCAATAGTGATGCAGCAAATTTGTGACTTGTGATACAATTAGCGACAGTTAATAAAGAGCTTTTATGACACAGTCAACGCCCAATCACATGAATCAGACAATGCCTTTTCAGCCCGGCTCTGAACAGTTGGCTCGGAAAGCGGCGCTTCATCGCTTCAACCGTCTTTACGTTTACCTGCCACTTGGTTTCATCATCGTCATCACCCTGGCAATTATTATTTTATTGCTGGTAGGCGTGTTGGCTCCCGGGCTAACAGGAGCCAACGAGTTTGCCTCAGCCTTAGCAGACGTCACCATCATCCTATTTAGCATTCCCTTAATGGCCTTATGCGCCGTTGGTCCGGCAATGCTCGTCGGCATCATCGCCTTCAGCCGCGATCGGCGGAAAAAAGGGATTCTACGTATGGACGATGGCGGCCGTATCCAGGAATTGCTCTGGAAGATGGATAATCTCGTCCACCAAGTACAGACAAAAACAGTGGAAATAACCCCGCGTATCGCCAAACCTGTCATCGAAACCAATGCCAGATTGGCTTATTTACACGCCTTTCTCAAACAAATACAAAGTTATCTAAAACGGAGCTGATTCAACTATGCCCTCAGAAGCACAATCAAATTGGAAAGCAAAAATGCTGATCATTGGCGCCGTTACCGGCGCTCTGGTGGGTTTGGGCACTGCCTATTTAATGGCTCGCACGTCTGAAGAAAACCGTGGTGGACCGCCAGAAATCAGCACGATGGAAGCGCTGCGTATCGGTATTAACGCCATCGGCCTTATTCGCGGCATTGCAGCCCTGGGGGATAATTAAGCCACCCCTGATTAAGTCATATGATTTACAAAACAGGCCGGTATTTCCAACGCAAACACACGCAAACAAAGTTGTCTTCAGGGAAAGTCGCCGGCATTTTAAGTACCGGCGATTTTCTTCTGACCGGTTGATTATAGGTATTTATAGGTATTTCCAATGAGCGCGATAGTCATTGTAGACGACGATTCGTCAAACATCGGCTTATTAAAAATGTTTCTAGAGCTAGATGGCTTTGCCGTTGTCGCCTGTAGAAATATTACCGAAGCAAAAACGGCCGCTGACAGCGGCGTGGATGCGTTCATCATTGACTGCCATTTGTCGCAAGGCATGAGCGGCTTAAGCCTGCTCAAAGACATTCGTGCTGGTGAGACGGCCGCAGACAAAAACACCATCGTCTTGATGGTTTCCGGAGACCATCGCCTCGAAAAAGAATCTGTAATTGACGGCGCCGACGCCTTCTTCCTCAAACCTTACGCCCCCAGCGAACTAACAAACTTACTCCAAACGCTCCTATCGAAAAAGGAACATAGTGGCTAGATCAAATCGCAAAAAACCACCGGTCAAAAAAACGTCACGGCAGTGGCGTCGCATGGACCTCCATTTACATACCCCTGCTTCAAACGATTACCAACAATCTGGTGTCACTTACCTGGACATTCTGCGCCAGGCAGAAATTCGCGGTCTGCACATCATCGCCTTTACAGACCACAACACAGTTGCCGGCTTTGCCGCCATGAAGAAAGAAATCGAGCAATTGTTGTGGCTCGAAGAGTTGGATCGGATGCACGCGGACGAAAAGCGTCGGCTAGAAGAGTACCGGCGATTGTTGGGCAAAATCTTGGTTTTGCCCGGTTTTGAATTTACGGCCACGTTTGGTTTCCACATTTTAGGCATCTTCCCCTCCGAAACGCCTGTTAGCTTCCTGGAACACCTCTTGCTCACGCTCAACGTGCCAATTGACAAACTGGACGAAGGCAGCTCGACGGTAGGCTCAACCAGCGACGTGCTGCGGGCTTATCAGGTCATTAATCAGGCCGGCGGTCTGGTCATCGCTGCCCATGCAAACTCGAACAATGGCGTGGTGATGCGCGGCCTGGATTTTGGCGGTCAGACACGTATTGCCTACACGCAAGACGTTAATTTGCACGCCCTGGAAGTCACCGACCTGGAGAAACGCGGCCACTACACAACGCGCCGCTTTTTTGATGGCTCGAAACCGGAATATCCCCGGCCTATGCGCTGCATTCAAGGTTCAGACGCGCATCGCCTGGTGCGCGAATCGCCGCAGGCTAAGGTGCTGGGCGTGGGCGACCGTACCACGGAAATTTTGTTGGATGATCTGAGCTTTGAAGCTATTGAGCAGGTGATTAAGGGGAATGACTTGTCGCTGACACGGCCGTATCGCGGTCCCGCCAATCCCATAGATTTTGTGCAACTGGCCCGCGAAGAAGGCGAATCCATCGTCCAGGCGTTTTATCCCACCATTGCCAAGCGCGGCGGCTATCTGGACAAGCTTTTGCAAGATATTTGCGCCATGTCCAATACCAACGGCGGCACCATTTACGTCGGCGTTTCAGAGAATCCGAAAGAAGAACCGATTGGCGTGCGGGAAGTAGATAAGACGATTGACCAGTTGTATACGGCCGTTTCCAGCCACATCACCCCGGAACCTCACATCCAGGTAGATACCCTGCCCTCGCAAAAGAAACAAATCATGCGCATCACCATTCAGCCGGGGCAAGAACAACCGTACGCCATAGACGACAACCAGTTCTACGTGCGCGACGAGTCGGAATCCAGTCTGGCCGTGCGGGACGAGATTGTGCGGTTGGTGGCGCGTGGATTGCAGCAAAGCGGCGGCGAACTGCCCACCATGGAAACATTGCCGGAACGGCGGCCAGAAATTACGTCAACGGCCGTGCAAAAACCGGAGAAAGTCACCGCCCCCACTCCCCGTCCCCAGGTAGCTATCCAACTGGAAGCGCCACGCACCGGCGTAGAAATATTAAACAGTGAAAAACGCAAAGGGGTGATGTACCACACCGTGCGCGATCTGCGCAACGGCAACCTCATCCAAAACGTCACCAAATCCTCGGCGCGCAAGCTGTGGCACTACGCCATCGCCCAGACAGAAGCCGGGCTGCCCCACACCGACAAGCTCAGATGGCAGGGCGACATCGCCATTGTGGATATTCGCAAGCAAGGGGACAAAGTCTTTTATGACCTGGCCCTACGCGACGACGACGACGTCCACGTCTATTATGGCGTCACCGACAGCGGCCTCAACGACGCATGGCTGGCCCTGGTAGAACACAGCTAAAAAAGATTGAAGATGAAAGATTGAAAACCAACGCAATCTTTCATCTTCAATCTTTCAATTCTTTCCCCAATCGCGTGGCGGCCGTAGCCATGCCCACCAATAGCCAAAACGCCGTCACCGCATGGTGAAACTCTAAATTGAACAGATAGTGGTCAAAAACGCCGGCCACCAGCCCACCCACCAGCGCCGCGTGCAGCCCCAACCACACTGCGTCCAACTGGTCATTTTCCTTAAAGATGCGCCGATTGAAAAACGCATAAGCAAAGACGGTCCCAATCACGGCAAAAAAGGCCAGCAACCCAACCAGACCCATCACTTCAGCGATGGTAAGGTACACGTTGGCCACGCCCAGGTAGATGTCAATGTCGGGCGTGCCGGCAAATCCCACGCCAAAGACCGGGTAACGCAGGATGAGAATGAGCGCGTCTTTGTATTCGCCGAAGCGCATTTGCGTGGCCAAATCCTGACCTTGAATACCTTCCACAAAGCGCTCGACGTAACCCTGCGCGGCGGGTAAAAACAGGAAAAGCAGCCCGACGACGGCCATGTAAGGCAGCAAACGCCGATAACGCAGCACGGCCACGTAGGCCAACCCGGCCGCCAGACCCAGCATCGCGCTGCGCGAAAAGGTCAGCACCAGCGCCAGCCCTATCAGGCCAAAGAGGATGATGGTGAACCAACGGGAGAATAACGGCCGTTTCGCCACCAACTGCGGTCCGGCCAACGCCCCAATCATCAACAACAGCCCGCCCAACACGTTCGGGTCTACCGATGTGCCAATCGCCCGCTCCGACAGTTCCGGGTTCTCCTCGATGTAACGAATCACCCAGCCGCCGGGGTAACCCAGGCGTTGCAAAGCGTTCAGCAAGGTGTTGGCCGTGTCTTCGGGCAGCAGCCACAAACCAATGGCGATAACGGCCGTTGCCGCCCCGGCCAGCAAAACCACCTTCACCAGCCGTTCCAAATGTTCCCAGGTGGTACAAAAATCAATCACCACCAGCACAAACGCCAGACTCAAAATCAGTTCGGCAAATTTACGCAGCAGCGTAGGGGTCAGCGGCCCATTGCTCAGGCCAAAAATGAAAGAGAACAGGGCGACGATGATAAAGAGGCCCAGCGGCAACGTCAGCGGCGACATGACGACAGTGCGTTGGCGGCCTGTCACCAACCCCAAAGCCCAAATGGCAAACACCGACCCCAAAGCCAGGTCCAGAAACGTAGGGGTCAGGCCAATGTCGAAGGGCAGCGTGGCAAAAGGCAGCAGGCACACCACCAAAATCACGCCCCAAAACCCCACCTCGATGTCCCGCAAGACGACCAATCCGGCAACAAGCGCCACCAGAACGGCCGCTCCGGCCAATGGCCCGCCAAACCCCAGGATGACGCCACCCAAAACGGCCGTGCCGCCCAACACCAGCCCCAACATCAACGGGGATAGTCCAGGTCTCTTATTCCAGGTTGATTTCGTAGAAGAAGCCATAACGGCCCAACTATAACCATTTCCCCGCAGATTTCCAACGCGCTCGCACGGCTGACTGCCCTACAAACCACCCACGCGGAACTATTCTCCTGCCGACAGTTAATTCTTCAGGTTATTTGTTAGTTGTGCCATTTTTTCTACCTACACGCACTAAGACTTACACAGGGTTTTACCCTAAATGATGCTCTAAATGTGCCCAAAACCAGCCAACCACCGTGGGCATGACGCCTTTGCGCGCCCCAAACATGAGCTTTTGGCCGACTGGGTTGATGGGATAAGCTTCGACAACGACGCTGCTTTGCCCGTTGGCATCGGCGCTGACGCCGACCAAAATTTCGCTGCGGTCGCCCAGCACTTTGCCGTGAATGGTTTTGTTGAACTGGCCTTTGATGGTCCCGGCCGCCTGGTCTTGGGCCAGCACTTTGCCCTCTAATCCGGCGATGGCTTTTAGGGCGGCTTGAAAGGTTTTGTCGTTAGGTTGTTCGTATGTGCGTGCTTCTTTCACTGTAAATGGCATGAGATTTCCCCTCGGAATAGATTACAAAGGAACAAAGGGCATGAGGAACAAAGTATGAAGGCAGTGTGGTCAGGCCACGGCCGTTACTTCCCCCAACACCACTACCGGCAACAAATCGTCCACCAACTGGCGCGCGCCTACGGCCGTTCCTGGCAAACTGGCCGTCGCTGCCCCGCAGGCAATGCCCCAACGCAGCGCCTCGGCTACCGGCTCACCCCGGCTTAGCGCATAAACCAGGCCACCGACCATTGAATCGCCGGCGCCGATGGGGTTGCGCTCCTGGATGGTTGGACTGATGGCCTGCCAGACGGCCGTACCATCTACCAGCAGCGCTCCCGCTTTGCCCAGAGAAACCACCACGTTGCCCACGCCGTTGGCCTGAATCGCCTGGGCAGCGGTGGCGATTGCAGTGGGATTGTTGACGGGCAGACCGGTGAGTTGGTGGGCTTCAATGTCGTTGGGTTTGGCCAGGAACGGCCGTGCCGCGCAGCCCAAGCCCAACGCTTCGCCGCTGGTATCCAGGATCACCCGACCGCCGGCCGCCTGGATGTCGGTGATGAGGTGGGCGTAAACGGCCGTGGGCACGCCGGGCGGCAAACTGCCTGCCAGCACCCACCAATCATCCGGGTGAGCCAGATCGCGCACTTTCTGGCGCAGCGCGGCCAGTTCTTCCGCTGAAATCGTTGGGCCTGGTTCGTTGACTTTGACGTAATGGCTGGCCGGTTCGGTGACGATGCTGACGTTGGTGCGCGTCTCGCCGCCAACGACGACAAAGTCTGTGCCAATGCCCAGCGCGTGTAACCCTTCACGCAGCAAGTCGCCGCTTTTACCGCCGGCAAAACCCAGGGCGATACTTTCCGCACCCAACGACTTGAGCATACGCGAGACGTTAAAGCCCTTGCCGCCAAAATCCAGGCGCGTCACGCCCGCTCGCAGCACCGAATCGAAGGCGATTTCCGGCACAACCAGCTCTTTGTCTACGGCCGGGTTCAGGGTAACTGTGTAAATCATGATGGTTTAAGACCTTTTTTAAGAAGACAATGGGGCGCGGATGAACGCGGATTTTTGCGGATAGATTTGTCAATGAATCCGCGAAAATCCGCGTCCTATTCTTCCTTTTTCTTTTGTACAGGTTGGCGGGATTGTTCGAAGGCGTACCAGAGGCCAGCCGCTGCGCCGGCAAGAGCCATCACCAGGATGACGGCCGTTTTCCCGCCCATATCATACAACGGATGTCGCAGCTCCAGCAGAGTTAGCAGTACGGCCGTTTTCACAAAGTTCAGCGCCGCCCCCTTCAATAACGAGGCGAGAGACGGCCGTTCCTTCACCGCCCGCAGCCCAGCCATCACCAGCGCCACCAACACCGCCAGCCCCAGAACCAGCGCCGCACTCGGCTCGCGCACCGGCCGGAAAAAGAAGCCAAAGTATACTCCCAGCGCCCCGCCGGTCAGTGCATAACGCCTTATCGTCTGATTCATATCGCTCCTGAAGCTGTAAGCCAGAGAGTCCGCTCTTACTAACAGCTAACAGCTTTAAGGCTGCCAATAGGTCTCGATCAGTGCTTTTTCTGCTGCTTCGCTCCAGACGTTGCCTTCATCTAGCCTGGCGGCGATGTCTGGCAGCTTGTCGGCTAATTCGTCCAGCCCCAACAGCGGCAGGTCGGGGATTTGCGGGAAGATGACGATTTTGCCAGGGTAACGGCCGTCCATCATCGCTTCCACCCCTTGCTGCGCGGCATTCATGCCGCCAATTGCCGCCACGGAGCGGGCGGGCGAAAGCGAACCGTCCAGCGAACGCTGCATCACCAACCGCTGATCTTCCAGCGTCAGACCGGAGGTTCCGGTAAATTGGGCGTTCGCCAGATAGACGGGACTCAGGTCCAAGGGGGCCATCGTGCCGTTGGGTACACCCGCAAAGAAGACGAGCATCCCGTTTTCGTTCAGCACCGTCGCCGCCTCAGCCATGAGGGCAGCCACCGGCACACTCACCACCACGTCGTCGGCTCCCAGGCCATCGGTGGCCTGCATCACAAAGTCATACAGGGTATCTTTGGCGTTGGCCGGGTTAAAAACCAGCAGTTCGACGTTGTTCTTCTGCGCCAGGGGCGCGAATCGTTCTCTGACAGCTTCCAGGCGATTGTCGTTGACCTCGGTGGCGATGACTAAACGGGGACCGTTGGGCAGTTCGATGGCCCTTTGCACGTGCATCTGCCCCATCGGGCCACCCGCGCCAATGAACACGGCCGCGCCATGCGGCGTCAGTTCGCAGCGGTTGCGCCCTTCGCCATAGGAGGCGGCGATGTCTGGTCCCCGGTTGCCCAGGAAGGCGATGTAGTCGTAGTGCAGGCGGCCCATGTCGGCGTCTACCAGGCCATCCAGGGGCGTCTGGCCGACCATGTTTAGCGTGCCGCGCCGGGCTATCTGGCGGGCGATGGTGGAAACGGCCGTTGCCTCTCGCGGGTCCAGCGCCACAATGTCGTCAAAACCCAACCCACCCGTCACCTCTTCCGACAAGGCAGCATAATCGGCGGCGCTTAAGCCGTCACGCACCATCACGTGGGCGTTGGTCCGGCCAACCAATGTTTGCACAGAAGGCGGCGCATCGGTTAACACGATGGTTGCCGGGGCATTCAACCCGGCCGAGAAGGTATACTCCGTCTTGTCACCGGGTCGCCCGATGATCCACATCATGCCGTCCGTTTTGGGTTCCAGGCGGCGGCGCTGCGTATAGGCGGCTACCACACAGCCCCACGGTTCCAGCAGCGACGCCTCGGCGTAGCCCATGTTCCCCTCCAGAGGCAGCAGGCACGCCCCTGCGTCCGTATCCAATACTTCAGGACCAATCAGGTGGTATTGAATGAGGCCGCCGGGCACTGTGTAGCCGTAAGCGGTAGATTTGCCGTTCTGGTAGATGTCTGGCTGCACGGCCAGCCGCTGGCCGGGGTGGTATGCATCGGCCAATTCTTCGCCGACTTCCAGCACGGTGAGTGTCACTTCGTGGCCCAGGCGCGTTGGCTCGTGGCGCAGGTCTCGGTTGTAGAGCTTGGGGTGGCTGCCCCCTTGTTTGATCAGTTTCACGTCGGAGAAACACATGCCCACGCTGTCTATGCGCACCAACATCTGGTTGGCGGCGGGATGGGGCACGGGGAATTGTTCGGGACGGCCGTTTTGCCCAATGTTCTCAATGCCTGCGCCGTACATATTCCAGGCCCAGGTTTGTTCGGGAACCGCCGTTTTGGCTTCGCGGTATAGTTCGTAGTTGGATGACATGGTTCACCTCTTCTTTCAGTGTACAGACCAAAGGTCGCGGTTTCTGTTGCGTTGGAAGCGTGGTCATTCTGACGAGTCTTCGAGGAAGAATCTCTTCTTGACCTTTCCAAAACCTCGCGTGATTAAGGTCGAAATGTCGTGACATTTTCCAAAAATCTCACGAGGTTTTTTAAAAATGTCACGACATTTTCCCTAAAACATCGCGAGGTTTCAGGCAGGATCAGACTGGCCCAATCTGGTAGCGCCCTACGACACGGCCGTTTGCATCCGTTGGCGCACCTCAACGGCCGTGCCGCATTGCAAAGCTTCTTGGGCGATGGTTTGAGCGGCCGTCAGCGTCAGGCCGCGTATTTGCGCCTTGACACTGGGGATGGCCGGCACGCTGACGCTCAATTCATCCACGCCTAAACCCACCAGAATGGGCACAGCTTGCGGGTCTGCGCCCAGTTCGCCGCAGACGCCCACCCATTTGCCGTGGGCGTGGGCCGCTTCCACCGTGCGGGCAATCAGGCGCAGCACCGCCGGATGCAGCCCATCGGATTTGCCCGCCAGCGACGGGTGCATCCGGTCCATGGCCAGCGTGTACTGGGTCAGGTCATTCGTGCCGATGGAGAAAAAGTCCACCTCTCTGGCAAAAACGTCGGCCATGAGCGCGGCCGAGGGCACTTCAATCATGATGCCCACTTCCACCTCCGGCGCGTCCATCTCTGCCCAGATTTCGGCCACCATCGCCCGCGCCACCCGCCATTCCGACAGGTCGGCCACCATGGGGAACATAATGCGCAGGGGGCCAAACCCGGCGGCGCGTAGAATGGCGCGAAGCTGTTGGCGCAGCAGTTCTGGCCGGTTCAGGCACAGCCGGATGCCGCGTTCGCCCAAAAAGGGATTGGCTTCCGGCGGCACGCTGATGTAAGGCAGGGGTTTATCGCCGCCGATGTCCAGCGTGCGCACGATGACCGGCTGTCCTTTCATGGCGACCACCACGTCGCGGTACACCTCGAACTGTTCGAGTTCTGTGGGCGCTTCGGTGCGATCCAGGAAAAGAAACTCGGTGCGTAACAGGCCCACGCCCTCTGCCCCGGCGCTGGCCGCCTTCTGCGCGTCCTTCAATCCGCCCACGTTGGCGACAACTTCGACGCGATGATTATCTTGGGTGATGGCCGGTTCGCTGGCGGTGGCGGCGGCGCGGCGCATGGCCGCCTGCCACTGTTGTTGTTGGGTCTGCGCCTGGGCTACGGCCGTGCTGTCCGGCTCAATGGTCAGGGTTCCATCGGACCCATTGAGGATGACGGTGGTGAGGTTGGCGATGTCCAGAACGGCCGTGCCCGCGCTCACCACCGCCGGTAAGCTCAACGCTCTGGCAATGATGGCCGAGTGGGCCGTTGGGCCGCCAGCGGCGGTGCAAAAGCCCAGGATTTTGCCCCGGTTCAGCGACGCGGTATCGGAGGGCGACAAATCAGCCGCCACCAGAATGACCGGGTGGTCCGGCAGGCTGACCT
>CALFEW010001045.1 GCA_937958365.1 uncultured Chloroflexota bacterium
CATGCCTAAACCAAGATTCATATCAAATGACATAATGTTAGCTCCAATAGGAAGACATGACAGGTTTGGGAAAACCTGTCATGCCTGTCTCTTTTTAGGCGACGGCTTCCTGCAATTTGGACAGGAGAATCGGCTCTGGCGCGGCCCCTTCCATGTGGGTCGTTTCGTTGATGACGGTACGCGGCACGCCGTGAACCTGGTATTTGTTGGAAAGCTGCGGGAATTCGATGGCTTCCACCATGTCGGCGGTGATAAATTCGCTTTCCATCGCCAGTTGATGGGCCATGATCACGGCCTGAGGGCAGTAGGGGCAGGTGGGCGTGACAAAGACTTGCAAATGCACCGGCTCCTGCAAACCGGCAGCCCATGCTTTGGTTTCCGCCGACAGGCCAGACTCGCCCCGAGAGACCATCAGAATGTTTTCGATGAGGGAGCTAAATTCATAACCGGAGGGGATGCCATAGAAGCGAATGCCGTAATCCTTCGGTTGCTGACCGCCACGCACGACGGCGATGGCCGGGATTTTATCAATGTTGTACTGCTCCACAATTTCCTGGTCGTGGACAAAATCATAGACTTCGACGGAGATTTTATCGGACAGGGCAGCGACTTCTTCGCTGATCATGCGGGTTTCGCGGCAGTATTGGCATTCCATTTCCTGGGTAAACATGACCAGTTTCACCGGTTCGGTGAGAGCCTGGAATTCGTTAATCAGATGTTTTTGATCGGCTTCTTTTAACAGTGACATGGGTATCTCCTTACAACACGGCCGTTTCCCAACCGTTGGTCAATTTGTGTAAATATCAACAGTGGAAGCATACCCCTGGCATATAAACAAGTGGTAAGAAGCGTGTAATGGTTCGGTAAGGAATTTCGCAAACGCCTGATTCTATGGTAAAAGTAAGCTTGAATTTTTGACTTGCTAAGGAGTTACACAAATGAAACATAAATATCTATGGATTGTGGGTCTGTTGTTGGTTTTGGCCATGGCGCTGGCCGCTTGTGGTGGTGGGGCTGCGGCGGAAACGGCCGTTTCCGAACAAACCGCCCCTGTGGCCGCTGCCGCCGATGGCGAACTCGACCTGCCCGACACGGTAGACGTGCAAACCGTCGCCCAAATCAAAGACCGCGAGGACGTCATCCTCTTCGACGTGCGCGAGCAATTTGAATATGACGAAGCGCACATTGCCGGCGTCACCCTCATCCCCCTGGCCGAGGTTCCCGACCGCCTCAGCGAATTCCCCACCGACAAAACTGTCATCATCACCTGCCGCAGCGGCAATCGCAGCGGTCAGGCCGCCGATTTCTTGCGTGAAAACGGCTTCACCAACGTCCACAACATGGAAGGCGGCATCGTCGCCTGGCAGCAAGCCGGTTTGCCCGTCGAAAAGTAAAGCCACCATCGCAAAAAAAAAGGGCCAATCAGATGATTGGCCCTTTTTTAATGGAGCGGGTTGATCAACGTCGGCGGCCAAAAAACAAATTCAAAATGCCTAAAAAAACCACCGCGCCAATAACGGCCACAACAAAACTGGGTAGATTAAATCCGGTAACGCCGGAACCACCGAAGAAACTCATGATCCAACCGCCAACCACCGCGCCAACGATGCCGACGCCAATATTCGCCAGACAGCCCATCTGATCATTACGACCAATGATCATGCTGGCTATCCAACCGGCCAGAGCGCCGAAAATAATCCAACTTAAGATGCCCATGGTTTGCCTCCTCTGGGTCTAATTTTGTCAACAGTCTCTATACGGTAAATGCGCCGCAGAGTTTCATGTTAACATAACGCCCAACATAGTCTCGACTAACGGGAAGCTGGCGCGATTTCATTTCGCGCCATTTCCACCGCCCGGTAAGCATTGACAATGCCGTAACCCGTTAGATTGTTGGGCACGGCCGTTTCCTCCCCATAACACGCACCCAACGCCGCCACATCTTCCGTCGGCGTTTCCAGCGGCAACTCCATGCCCGCATCTGTCAACTGCCCCATCATTTCGGCCAGCAGCGACGTGCCCACCTGTCCCGTAAACGTCGTGGCCGAAGCCCGTAAAATCGCCTCTGTGCGTTCAATGTCACCGATCAGACCGGGATTCGCCGACCACATCAGGGCCACCACCCCGGCCACATGCGGCCCGGCCATCGAAGTGCCATCCAAAAGACCATACCCATCGCCCGGCAGCGACGACAACACCTGCACGCCCGGCGCGAGAATGTCCGGTTTGGTCCGGCCGCTGCCATCGGTCGTCACCGGCCCCCGGCTGCTAAATGCGGCGAGATCACCTGCCTCATTGACCGCGCCTACCGAAAATGCTTCCTGGTACAAAGCCGGTGGATCGGCGATGGAGCTGCACGTCGGTCCTTCGTTGCCCGCCGAAGCGACGACAAAAATGCCCGCCGCCCGCAGCCCCGCCACCGCCGGGCGCAGCGATTCCGGATCGCAGCCTTCATAGGCCGTCGGGCAGCCCCAGGAATTGTTCAGCACGTGGGCCGAACGCAGCGGATCGCCATCATGCAGTGGATCGCCATCAAGCGGAAAGGGAGCCAGCATGAATTGCAGGCAGTCCAGGTAACGCGCCGGGCTGCCCACGTTGCGCGGCAAGTTGGCGCAGGCGTACCAGGTTGCGCCGGGAGCCACGCCCACCGTCTCGCCCACAATCGAGCCGAGGGTGTGCGTGCCGTGCCCGCCTGCATCTTGCGGGGCCGGGGAATGGGTCCAGGGATCGAACCAGTTGTAATCGTGGTCGTCGGAACCGCCGCGATAAGTCGCCAGCAGTTCGGGATGGTTCCACTGCACGCCGGAGTCGGATTGACCGATGACGATGCCTTCGCCGGTGACGCCAAACCCTTGCCACACGGCCGTTGCCCCAATGCTCGTCAGGTTCCACTGCGGCGTCGGCGGGCGCACGCCGGTCGCCGGCACGGCCAGCGTCTCGCCCTGCGGCGGGCGCAGCACCGGATTGGGCAAAATGCGGTCCACCTCCGGGCGCGCTGCCAGCCACAGTTGCAGCGGCCAGCCGCCGGAAACCTCCAGCGCGTTCACCAGATAATAGGGCGTGTAGGTGATACCCAGGCGGTCCAGGTCGGCGCGCAAATCGGCCTGCGTATCGTCGGCGTGGGCCACGAGCGTGTCATAGACGAATTGCCGCCGGGCGTCGTAATCGGTCATTGCTGCCGCCGCCGTCACGTCTGCCTGATCGCGCAAAATCACAAACAGGGTATTGCCGTGGAAGCCGGTCTGGCCGCCCCGCGCATAAATCAACCCGCCGATGAGCAGGGCAACGGCCGTTGCCCCCCGCCCCACCGTCCCGCCCCGAAACGCCGCGCTGCGCCGCGCCGTCAGCACCAAAATCGCGCCCATCAGCCAGGCCAACCCGGCCGAAGCCAGCGCCGCCAAAAACGACCAGGCCAGAATCGAATCGGAGGCGATGAGGCTGACGCCGTCCGTGTCTATGAACCAGAGAGGCACGGCCGTTGCCAACCCCACCACAGCAGCCACAGCCGGCCAGTTGGCCGCAGAAGCCCGCTCCTGCCCCCAACCGGCCACGCCCGCCGCCAGCCAGCCCAACGCGGGCAGAGCCAGCATCATGACCAACTGCGCCCCGTTCAGGCTCAGGCCGCTGGCGACGATGAGCAGCAGCACGCCCACGACAAACCCACCGCTCAGGGCGTCGTGGCGCGGTCCACGAGACTGTTCGGCCAACGAGTGGAGCCAGAAACGGCCGACGATGAGGCTGACGGCAAGGCCAACGGCCGTTGCCAGCAGCAAACCCAGCAGCACATCCAGCGGCGACCCCAATGCGCCCCAGCCCAGCCAGGGGTAAAGGGTAACGGCCGTCAATCCCACCGCCAGCAGCAGCCCGGACCAATTCGTGGGCAACGGCCGTTGCCGCCACGGCCGCCAGAGAACCAGATACACCACCGCCAGCCAGACCAGCGCCCCC
>CALFEW010001046.1 GCA_937958365.1 uncultured Chloroflexota bacterium
GGCAAAGTCGTTCTGCCCGGTCTGGTAGATGACCACGTTCACTTCAACGAGCCGGGCCGTGAACATTGGGAAGGCTACACTACCGGCAGCATGGCCGCCGCCGCCGGGGGCATTACCACTGTCATGGAAATGCCGCTGAACGCCACCCCGCCGACCATTAATCTGCAACACCTGCAACACAAACAAACGGCCGTTCTCCACAAAGCCGTCGTGGATTACGCGCTCTGGGGTGGACTGGTAGACAACAACGTCGCCGACCTGGCCGACCTACACGCGGCAGGCGTTATCGGCTTTAAGGGTTTCATGAGCAGCAGCGGCGTAGATTTTGCCCGCATAGACGACGATGTGTTGTACGCCGGGCTGCGCGAAGCGGCCCGGCTGGGCAACCTGGTGGCCGTTCACGCCGAAAACGAGTACGTCACCGGACTGTTGGGCGAGGAATTGCGGGCCAACGGCCGTACCGACCGCGCCGCCTGGCATGAATCACGTCCCCCGGCCGCCGAACTGGAAGCGCTGAAACGGGCGATTTACTGGGCCGGCGTGACAAACGGCCGTTTACACGTCGTTCACGTCACGCTAGCCGAGGGGATGCAGGCGGCGAAAGCCGCCAAAGAAGCCGGTACTCACGTCACCGTGGAAACCTGCCCCCATTACCTCTATTTCGATGAGGCGGATTTTGTGCGTATTGGCCCGGCCGCCAAATGCGCCCCGCCCCTGCGCCACCGCGCCGAGGTGGAGGCTTTGTGGGACTGCGTGCTGAATGGCCTGGTAGACACCATCGCCTCCGACCATTCGCCCTGCCCCTGGGCCGATAAAGAGCCGGGCCTGGACAACATCTGGCAGGCGTGGGGCGGCATCAGCGGCGTGCAAACCATGCTGCCGGTGCTGCTGACCGAAGGCGTTCACCAACGCGGCCTGACATTGCCGCAGTTGGTCCGCCTGACGTCGGCCAATCCGGCGCGTATCTTTGGCCTGTATCCGCGCAAGGGCAGCCTGCTGCCAGGCGCGGACGCCGACCTGGTGGTGGTTGACCTGGACGCCGAATGGGAACTGTCGGCCAACGACCTGTTTTACAAGCATAAGCACAGCGCCTACGTGGGTCGCCGGTTCAAAGGCAAAGTGGAGCAGACGTGGGTGCGCGGCAAGCTGGTGTACGCCAACGGCCGTATCTGCGCCGAACCCGGTTACGGCCAATTCTTGCGCCGCAACAAATTTGAACGACATGAAGTTGGTTAGGTTGTCAGCCAACCCAACCATACAAACCAACTAACCCAGAAAACGGAGAACAACCCATGACCAAACGAGTCCTTGCTGTTGACGCGGACGTGACCACGAGAAATCGCGCCATCACCAAACCAGGGCAGTACGCCATTTTGCCCCGTGGGGCGCGTGTATTGAGTACCATTCCCAACTTTCGGGACGCCGTGGTGCAGGTAATGACAACGGCCGTTTTAGGCGCCCGTTTCGTCGAACATGAACTGCTCATCCAGCCCGGCGGCGGCACGATTGACCCCATTCAGGATGATTTTGAGCATTTCCTGTTCGTCATCGAGGGCAGCGTGCAATTTACGCTAAACGGCGCACCCCACAGCTTTACCCAAGGCGGCTACGCCTGGCTGCCGCCGCAATCCAGCTTTGCCCTGCGCAACGATGGCGAGACGCTGACCCGGATGCTCTGGCTGCGGCGGCGCTATGAGCCGGTGGCCGGTATCCCTGTGCCCGCGCCCATCGTCGCCAACGAACAAGACGTGCCCGCGCTGCCCGAAGACACCTACGTCGAAAAGCACCTCATCCCCTACGACACCGAACTGGGCTACGACATGGCCTTCAATCTGCTGATTTTTGAGCCGGGCATTTACTTCAGCTTTGTGGAATCGCACATCATGGAGCATGGGCTGTATATGCTAGACGGCCGTGGCGTCTATTTCCTCAACGGTGACTACATCGAAGTCCAAAAAGACGACTACATCTACATGGCCCCCTACTGCCCGCAGTTCTTCTACGCCACCGGCTGGGAAACAGGCCGCTACATTCTCTACAAAGACATCAACCGGGATTATACGGCGGGGATATAAGGACAAAGCTTATGGAAAAGTTTGACGCCATCGTTGTTGGGGCGGGGCCGGCGGGCGCAACGGCCGCTTATCTGCTGGCGCAAGCCGGGATGCAGGTGGTGGTAATTGAGCGCGGCGTGACGCCGGGCAGCAAAAATGTCTCCGGCGCGCTGCTGTTCAGCCAGATTTACAGCGAGTTGTTCCCCAACTTCTGGGAAAGCGCGCCGGTCGAACGAGCAATTGTCGGCCACAGCATTGCTTTTTTGGGGCAAGAAACGTCGGTGACGCTGGATTACCGCGACCTGGCCCCTAACCACATGCCACACAACGCCTACAGCGTGCTGCGCGCCCGCTTTGATCCCTGGATGGCGCAGCAGGCTGAAGATGCCGGGGCGATGTTGCTGCCGGGTTATACGGTCGAGCGGCTGCTGATGGAAAACGGCCGTGTCATTGGCATTCACGCGGGCGGCGACGACTTACTCGCCGACGTGGTCGTGGTGGCCGAAGGCACACGCTCCCAACTGCTCAAACAGGCCGGGCTGCGCGACGATTTCAACGCCGGTGACGTTTCCCTGGGCGTGAAAGAAGTCATCGCCCTGCCGCAAGACATCATCACCAACCGCTTCCAATGCCTGACGGCCGATGAAGGCGTGGCCTACACCTGCGTCGGCCACACCGGCGGCGTGGAAGGCGGCGGTTTCCTCTACACCAACAAAGAAACCCTGTCGGTGGGCGTGGTCGTCAAAATTGACGCCCTCTACAAAAGCCAGCGCCAACCGCACGAAATTCTGGACGAATTTAAGGCCCACCCCTTCATCAACCGCCTGGTTCATGGCGGCAAAGTAGTCGAATACTCGGCCCAGGCCATTCATCGCGGCGGCGTACATCTCATCCCGCAGTTGTATGGCGATGGTTACGTGGTGGCGGGCAGCGCCGCCCGCCTGCTGCTAAACAACGTCATGACGCTGCGCGGCATGGACGTGGCCGTGGCTTCGGCAGCGGCGGCGGCCAAAGCGATTCTGGCCGCCAGAGAACAGGGTGATTATTCCCGCGCCGCGCTGGCGGCCTACGAAAAATTGTTCAAAGCGACCGACGTGTATCAGGACATGGTGACATTCAAAGACACCTACGCGCTGCTGGAAAACAAGCGGTTGTTCAACGTGTACCCCGATCTGGTCAGCGGCGTGATGGGCGACATGTTCGCGGTGAAGGCGCGGCCGGGCAAAAAGGCGTACCGCGCCCTGCGCGACAACATGCACGACGATCTGACGCTGTGGCAAATGCTGAAAGATATGGCCCAGATAGGGAAAGGATTGGTCCGATGAGTACACGCGAACTGAGTCTGGACGACCGTCTGGGTCTGGATAAATATGAAATTGACGAAGAACACAGCCACATTCAGGTGGATCAATCGGCGTGTCAGGGCTGCCGGTTACGGCCGTGTCTGACTGTTTGCCCGGCGGCCGTGTACGTGGCCGTAGACGGCGAGATTGTCGCTCGCTACGAGAACTGCCTGGAATGCGGCACCTGCCAGATCGCCTGTGACACGGGCGGCGAAGGCGGCATCACCTGGAATCCACCACAGGGCGGGTTTGGCATTGTGTTTCGTTACGGATAAGGCTTGAGGAGCTTGGTAATGAAGATAGTTGCTTGCATTAAGTATTCATTCGACGTGTCGGAGGTGAAGGTTGATCCGGCCACGAAAGAGCTGCGCCTGGCGGGTGTGCCGCAGCGCGTGGGCGGGATTGATAAGAATGTGCTGGAAACGGCCGTCACCCTCAAAGAAGCCACCGGCGCGACCGTTCACGGTTTAACGCTTGCTCCGGCTGGCGCGCGCGAAGCCTTCCGCGAAGCGATGGCTATGGGGCTGGACGACCTGACCATCATTGACAGC
>CALFEW010001047.1 GCA_937958365.1 uncultured Chloroflexota bacterium
TTTGTGCCGCTGTGGTTCTGGCAAGATCGGGCGGCGCTGCGGCGGCATGGGCGCGACGTGGCGCTGATGGCCGGGGCATCGTTGGCGACGGCGCTGCCGCTGCTGCTCTATTTTGCCCGCAACCCTTATTTCTTTGTCTTTCGGATGTCTTACGTTGCTAACAAAGGGTTGGGCGCGGTGGAAGGACGGCCGTATCTGACCTGGCTCAACAACGTGGGGCGGGTGGTACGCGGGCTGTTCTGGCAAGGCGAAACCCACCTGCGCCACAATCTACCGGGACGGCCGTATCTGGACCCCATTCAGGCGGTGTTATTTGTACTCGGCGTGGGCGCAAACGGCCGTGCCTGGCGTAACCCCCGCGCCCAATTCCTCTTTCTCTGGCTCATCGTCATGCTGCTACCCACCCTCCTCAGCGGCGACGCCCCCCACTTCGGCCGCATGTCCGGCGCCGCCCCCGTCATCGCCATCTTCCTGGCGCTCGGCCTGGCGAAGGTGGGCGAAATCGTGACCAGTTTTCAGTTTTCAGTGAACAGCAAGCGCCGCCTCCTGTTCACTGTTTACTGTTCACTGCTCACTGTTTCCCTGTTCTTCACCATCCGCGACTACTTCTTCCGCTACGCCGCCCATCCCCAACTGGCCGCCGATTTTTACCTGCCCGATTGGGAACTAGGCCAATACGCCGCCGCCCAACCGGCCGACGCCGCCCTCTACTTCACGCCCACTCAAGAAGAGATGGCCACCATCTACTACGCCCTGGCCGACCCGGAGCGGCTGCGCAGTTATGCCGGGGGGCAGGGGCTTGTGCCGTTGGGGGAGGCGGGGCAAACGGCCGTTTACCTCCTCCGCCCGGAAGCCACCCAGGCATTGGCCGACCTGCAAGCCGCCTTCCCCAGCGGCTACGTGGCTGAAACGCGCCCTAACTTCATCGCCTTTCACGTCCCGGCCGATGCGCCCAGAGTGCAGGTGGTGAACGAAACGGCCGTTACCTTCGCCGACGCCATCAGCCTACGCGGTTGGAGCCTGGAACAAACCCCCGCTGGGCTCGCCGTCACCCTGGTCTGGCAGGCGCAAACGCCCCTGGTGCAAGACTACACCGCCTTCGTCCACCTGCTCAACGAAGCCGGGGAACTGGTCGCCCAGGTGGATCGCCCACCGGCGGGCTACCCTACGTCCGATTGGCGCGTGGGCGAACTGGTGCAAGACGTCTACCGTGTGCCGCTGCCGCCCGATTTGCCGCCAGGCCGGTACACCCTTCAGACGGGATTTTATAGCTGGCCGGAATTGGTGCGGTTGGGGGAAACGGCCGTTCTCACCGAGGTAACTATCCCATGACGCCGCCATCTATTCCCGCCCCGCGCTGGCAAAAGTGGGGCCTTGCTCTGGTCTTGTTGCTGGCCGGGCTGCTGATGGCGGCTTATCTGGCCCAGGCGCTGCGCCTGACCGGCGGCGTGCTGGGCGCGCCGTTGGACGACGCCTGGATTCATTTTCAGTTTGCCCGCAATCTCAGCCAGGGGGATGGCTTTAGTTACGTGCCCGGTCGGCCCACAGCCGGTTCCACCGCCCCCTTGTGGACGTTGTTGTTGGCGGCCGTCGGTCTTTTTACGCAGGATTTTTTGCTGCCGGGCATCATCCTCAGCGCGTTGTTGTTTCTCGTGACGATCTGGCTGACCTACCGGCTGGCGTTAGACCTGACCGGGCATTGGGGCGCGGCGCTGTTGGCAGCGGCCGGCGTGGCTGTGACCGGCCGATTGTTGTGGGCCAGCCTGTCGGCGATGGAGGTGACGCTGTTTACGGCGCTCAGCGTGGGCGCGGTATGGGCCTATCAGCGGCGGGGCTTGGGGGCGGGCACGGCCGTTCTCTTCGCCCTCGCCAGCCAGACCCGGCCGGAA
>CALFEW010001048.1 GCA_937958365.1 uncultured Chloroflexota bacterium
CTCAGCATGACATAAAGTAAGGCGTTCTCGTCGAAGAACTTGCTCAATACCAAAACTGCAAAGATAGTGTGAACCTTTGGGCGATTCACTTTTTATTGCCTAAAAAAACCAGAAATGCTTGACATGAACTTCTGGCTCATGTATAGTATGGACAATTGGAACCGGTTCCATTTTGGAATTCGTCGCATCAAAAACCAAATCCCTGGCTTGATTGCATCTGGGATTTTTGAAGTAGGAGAAGGGGAAACAAGCAGTGGCTTCTGCGACAATTCGAGACGTTGCCCAAAAGGCCGGTGTTGGCGTAGGAACCGTTTCGCGGGTACTCAACAACAGCGCTTCAGTCAGCCTGAACACCCGGCACAAAGTCCTGGCAGCCATTGACGAACTAGAATTCTCCCCCAACCTGGCAGCGCGCCGCTTATCTCGTGGCAAAACAATGGTTATCGGTGCGCTGGTTCCCTATTTTACCAATCCCTCGGTAGTGCGTCGTTTACAAGGCGTGGTCTCTGTGGTAGCTAACAGCCAATATGACCTGATTTTGTTCGACGTGGAAAGCGTAGAGCGCAGAGATGTGTTCTTGCGCAACGTGCCGCGTCGCCAACTGGTGGATGGTCTGCTGCTTATTTCCCTGATGCCCACAGATACCGAGGTGGCTTATTTACAAGAATCGGGGTTGCTGGCGGTATTAATTGACGCCCACCACCCCATGATGCATCGAGTCGTGGTGGACAATGTGGTCGGTGGCTACCAGGCGACAAAACATCTGCTGGATTTAGGCCATCGGCGAATAGGTTACATCAGCGATTTTTTGGATGACCCGTTTAATTCGCCGGTAAGAGATCGGTTCACCGGCTACTTGCAGGCGTTAGACGAGGCGGGCGTCACGTTTCGTCCGGAGTATCATCAGCAGGGGGAACACGGCCGTTTTCAAGCCCGCGCACTCACCCATCAACTATTGGACCTGCCAGAACCACCAACCGCTATTTTCGCCTACAGCGATACCCAGGCCATTGGCGTTATTGAAGCCGCCCGCGAACGCGGTATCACTATCCCCAATGATCTGTCTGTCATTGGCTTCGACAATATCGAAGCCGCCGAATATTTGCACATTACCACCATCCGTCAGGCTCTGTACGAGTCGGGGATAAGTGGTTGTGAACTGTTATTGCGTGTCATGGCTGATCCCATGCCAGAACGACAAGTGATTACATTGCCGATTGAACTCGTGCAGCGCCACACCACGGCGCCGCCGGGCGGTTGAGAACCGGAAACGGCCGTTCTCAATCGCCATCCCGCTAAAAGGAGGTGGTGCGACACAAAAATACCCCGTTCGTTTTAAGTAGTTCAACAAAACAATCTGGTTTTAATTAACTGGGAGGATAAGAAACATAATGTTAAACAAAAAATTTTGGATGTTATTAAGTCTCATGTTGGTTTTCGCCCTGGCTCTGGCAGCCTGCGGCGGTGGGACCACCGAAACAGCCGAAGAACCGGTCGCTACTGAAGCCGCCCCGGCTGAAGAAGTAGCCCCGGTTGAAGAAGAAGCCGAGCCAACCGCAGAAGAAGCCCCGGCCGAAACCATGGACGCTGGGTTTGCCGTCATGCCCGGTGGCGCTTTGGAAGAAGCCCTGACCGGCGCGTTTGATGGCACCACCGTCACCGTAGACGGCGCGTTTGAAGGCAACGACGTAGATGGCGTGAAATTCAACGAATCTATGAACGCCTTTGAAGAAGCCACCGGCATCACCGTCAACTACATCGGCAGCAAAGAATTCGAAGGCTCCATCGCCATTCGCGTTGGCGCTGGCGACGCCCCGGACATCGTGGACTTCCCGCAGCCCGGTTTGTTCGCCGATTTCGTCCGCAGCGGCGACATCGTCCCGGTCACTGACTTCATCTCCGATGAATGGTTGGCGCAGCAGTACAATGCTGGCTGGCGTGAATTCAACACCGTTGATGGCGTAGAATCGGGTGTGATGCACCGTTACTCTGGCAAGAGCCTGGTGTGGTATCCGAAAGCCGCCTGGGACGCCGCCGGTTACGAAATCCCCGAAACCTGGGATGACCTGGTTGCCCTGACCCAACAAATCGCCGACGATGGCGACACCGCCTGGTGTATCGGCATCGAATCTGGCGCGGCCACCGGCTGGGTTGCCACCGACTGGACCGAAGACATGATGCTGCGTACCACCTCGCTGGAGAACTACGATGCGTGGGTGGCCGGTGAACTGCCCTTCAGCTCGCCTGAAGTTCAGAACGCCATCAACACCTGGAGCGAACTCTGGTTCAACGACGCCTTCGTCTTTGGCGGCCGTTCCTCCATCGTCTCCACCTTCTTTGGCGACGCCCCCGCCCCGATGTTCCAAGACCCGCCGCAATGCTGGCTGCATCGTCAGGCCAACTTCATCACCAGCTTCTTCCCTGAAGGCACAGAATATGGCGTAGATTACGACTTCTTCTATCTGCCCCCAGTGGATGAGGCTTACGGACGGCCGTTCCTCGTTGCCGGTGACCTGGTTGCCATGTTCAACGACCGGCCCGAAGTACGCGCCCTCATGGAATACTTCACCACCCCGCAATCCGTCAGCGGTTGGTTGGAAGGCGGCGGCGCGATTGCTGCCCACCAGACAGCCACGCGGGAAATGTACGGCTCCGACCTCGACTGGGGCGTTTCCCTGCTCGTCGCCGATGCCACCAGCTTCCGCTTTGATGGTTCCGACCTCATGCCCGGTGAAGTGGGCGCTGGCTCCTTCTGGGAACAAATCTCCAGCTACGTCGCCGGTTCCATTGACCTGGAAACCGCCACAGCAGAAATTGACGCCTCCTGGCCACGTTAATGCTTTTGGTGTGTGATTAGATAAGGCGCCGGCCCTCATCGGCCGGCGCCTTATAAGCAAGTGGCGCTTGTGCCCATAGTGCGCAACAGGCACGACGTCGTTTAATTGAGGAGAATGCTTATGGACCTCCCAAGCGGAACAAAAAACGCAGTCCAATCGCCAGGGGCAAGAATTCTTTCCTTCATTGGTCGTGTGCTGCTGGCTATTAGTATCCCATTAATTGCTTTCTACGTACTTTACCTGGGCTTTCTATTTCTAAGGGACAGTGACGCGCCACGCGGTCTCATTGTCCTGGTGGCTATCGTATGGGGCGTAGGCGGTGTTGCGCTTCTCTATTGGGTTTTCAATAACCTTGTTGAAAAATTATCGGACGATTGGACTGCCCGACTTCAGCCCTTCGTATTTATTGGCCCGGCGATGGCAATTTTAGCCTGGTATCTGGCAATCCCCACCATACGCACCTTTTGGATCAGCCTGTTTGATCGCGACGGTCCAGCAAAAGGGCTGAACCTGATACAACAACTCGCCAGCAGTGCGTTTGTTGGCCTGAGTAATTATGCGGCCGTGTTCACCGAACGGCTGATGATCGAAGCTTTCCGCAACAACCTGATGTGGATCATCTTCGGCAGCACGTTCTCCGTCGCGTTTGGTCTGATCATTGCCGTCCTGGCCGACCGCAGCCGTTTTGAGAAGTTAGCCAAATCGCTCATCTTTCTGCCCATGGCTATCTCTTTTGTCGGGGCCAGTATTATTTGGAATTTCATCTACGAATATCGCCCGGTCAACCAACCACAGATCGGTTTACTCAATTCAATCGTGGTTTCCCTGGGCGGTCTCCCCCGAGCCTGGGCGCAATGGGTAGACATCAGCCCGTGGAACAACCTTTTCCTCATTGTCATCGTCATCTGGCTGCAAGCAGGGTATGCCATGGTGCTTTTCTCGGCCGCACTGAAAGGCATCCCGGAGGAACTCATGGAGGCCAGCCGGGTTGATGGGGCCAACGAATTCCAAATCTTTTTCCGCATTATGATCCCTTACATTCAGGGAACCATTATTACCGTCTGGACCACCGTAGTTATCTTCACCCTCAAGATATTCGATGTCGTTTGGGTGATGACCGGGGGGCAATTTGGCACGCACGTCATTGCCACCCAATTTTACAGGCAGTCTTTCACCAACCGAAATTCCGGCTTCGGTTCGGCCATCGCCATTGTGCTGCTGATTGCCGTTATCCCCGTGATGATCTACAACTTGAAGCAATTCAGGGAACAGGAGGCATTTTAAGATGAGTAGCGCAAAAAGACAGCGACGATTGGGCAGCCTGTTTGTGAATGGAACCCTCTTTTTCCTGGTAATTGCCTGGACCGTTCCAACCCTGGGCATCTTCGTTTCCTCCTTTCGTAACCGGGACGCTATTGCCGCAACACCCTGGTGGAATATATTTCCGCACAAGAGTTGGGAAATTGTAGCCACCGTTAGTCCTACAGACCTGAACCTAGACCCAAGTGGTGTTATGGAAGTTGAAGGCGTAACAGGCACTTTTGAAGAACTGCGGGAAGGTGTGCAAAGTGGCGACACGCGCGTTATTTGGGTTGGGAATCGCCGTTTAGGGCGGATTGAAATTCAAAAACAGGTTTGGGCCGTGGATTGGGACTTTTCTTTAGACAACTATAGGCAGGTCTTAGGCGGCCAGGATTTTGAATTTACGAAATCTGACGGCACAGTCACGGTTGTTCCCGGCGACAATATGACGCGGGCTTTCTTGAATAGTCTGGCTGTGGCTATTCCTTCAACAGTCATCCCTATTCTGATAGCTGCTTTTGCCGCTTACGGCTTTGCCTGGATGAACTTTCCCGGACGCCGGTGGATGTTCATTACGGTGGTCGCCTTGCTGGTAGTCCCGCTTCAGATTGCCCTTTTACCCATTTTGCGTGATTACACAAAATTAGAGCTGAATGGTACTTTTTTGGCAATCTGGCTGGCGCATACCGGCTTTGGTCTGGCATTGGCGATTTATTTGCTCTACAACTATATCAGCCAGTTGCCCCGCGAGATGTTAGAGTCGGCTTTCATTGATGGCGCTTCGCACTTCACCGTATTTCTCCGGTTGGTGCTGCCACTTTCGGTTCCGGCTTTGGCTTCCTTTGCCATTTTCCAGTTCCTGTGGGTCTGGAATGACTACCTGGTGGCCCTGATCTTCCTGGGCGGCAATCCAGAGTTTGAACTGGTGACACAGCGCATGGCGGCTATTGTTGGCTCACGCGGCAGTGAATGGCATTTGTTAACGGCCGGTGCGTTTGTCTCCATGGTGTTGCCCTTACTGGTATTTTTCTCGCTGCAACGCTATTTTGTGCGCGGCCTGATGGCCGGTTCTGTCAAAGGGTAAATCTGCCGGAAATTCACCACGGAGACACAGAGAACACAGCGTTCTCGCTATGCTCTATCGTCGTGGTGAGTATTTACAGAAGCCCTGGGAATTTGGTCGTCACAAAACAGCCAAACTCCCAGGGTTTCTTTTTTCTGAATCCTTCGTTGCTTACGTTCCTTTGTCCTTTGTATTCAATTCTTCTTCAGGAGACCTGAACCATGCCCGCAGAAAAACCGACCGACTGGTATCAAGACGCCGTCTTTTACGAACTGTACATCCGCGCTTACCGCGACAGCAATGGGGATGGCATCGGCGATTTCCGTGGGGCCATCGAAAAGCTGGACCACATCCAATCTTTGGGCGTGGACTGCATCTGGGTGATGCCCATGTATCCCTCGCCGCTGTTGGACGATGGCTATGACGTGGCCGATTACCTGGGCATTCATCCCGATTATGGCACGCTGACCGATTTTAGAGCCTTTTTGGACGCGGCCCATGCACGTGGTCTGAAAGTTGTGACCGACATGGTGATGAACCATACCAGCGACCAGCATCCCTGGTTCCAGGCCGCCCGGCAAGACAAAAACTCCCCCTACCGCGATTACTACGTCTGGAGCGATACCGGCACGGAATACGCCGACACGCGCATCATTTTTCTGGATACGGAGCCATCGAACTGGACTTATGACGAAGTGGCGGGGCAATATTTCTGGCACCGTTTTTACAGCAGCCAGCCAGACCTCAATTACGACAATCCACAAGTTCACGAGGAAATGTTTAACGCCCTGCGCTTCTGGCTGGACATGGGCATAGATGGCTTCCGCATAGACGCCATCCCCTATTTGTACGAACGGGAAGGCACAAACTGCGAGAATTTGCCCGAAACGCATGGGTTTTTGCAGAAAATGCGCCGCATGGTGGACGAAGAGTATCCGGGCAGGCTGTTAATCGCCGAGGCCAATCAGTGGCCGCGTGATTTGCTGCCTTATTTTGGCACGCCGGAAGCGCCAGAGTTTCAGGTCTGCTTCCATTTCCCCATCATGCCACGCCTGTACCAGGCGGTGAAGGCGGGCGACAAGACGCCCATCGTGGACATTCTGAATGATACGCCAGAGAAGCCGGCCGGAACCCAATGGATGACCTTCTTGCGCAACCATGACGAACTGACGCTGGAGATGGTGACGCCGGAAGTGCG
>CALFEW010001049.1 GCA_937958365.1 uncultured Chloroflexota bacterium
AATAGTTCAGGCCGGGGTCCAGAGCGCGGCTCGGAACAGCCATCGCCGGGCTGCGCCAATTCTGCGCCAGCAGCGATTTCACCTGCATAAAGCGCAGGCCGGTGTCGCTGGAAAAAAACGTAGGACCGCGCTGTATCCACCAGGCGAGCAACAACAAGCCGGCGCCTAATGCCAGCAAATGCCAGACTACCCGACCACGCTGCCAGGCGATACGGCCGTCGCCCCTGTCCAGGCGCTCTCCCGTTGCTGAAATCATGCGCCAATGGTAAACACAATAACCGCCAGCGGCAATAGTTCCACAGTCTGGCAAACAACTCGCACATCCAATGCCCAATCTCCGAAAATGGCTCTTTTGGGTGTTGTCAGTATTCGCGCATCTGCTATCTTAGGAGCCATCACATATTGCATTTGTGAGCCTTTTGCTCACGAATCCCACAAATGGAAAAAATGGCAGAAGAAAGACTACAAAAAATCATGGGGCAAAGCGGCATCGCCTCCCGGCGCGAAAGCGAGGCAATGATCCGCAACGGCCGTGTCAAAATCAACGGCCGTATCGCCCAAATCGGTGACAAAGCCGACCCCAACAAAGACCGTATCGAGGTGGACGGCCGTAAACTCGCCCGCCCCGAAACCCAAACTATCTACATCGCCCTCAATAAACCCAAAGGCGTCCTCTCCTCCACCGAAGATGAGATGGAACAAGGCCGCCAGACGGTGCGCGACCTGATTGACCTGCCCGGCCATCTTTATCCGGTTGGCCGCCTGGACAAACAAAGCGAGGGCCTCATGCTCATGACCAACGACGGCGACCTGGCCCACAAACTCACCCATCCGCGCTACGGCCACGAAAAAACCTACCGCGTCGAAATTGAAGGCGACATTCATCCGGCCCAACTGGATCAGTGGCGGCAAGGGGTCATGCTCGACGGCCGTCTCACCGCCCCCGTGCGCATCACCATCCTGGAACAATTCCCCGACCTCACCCGCCTGGAAATCATCATGCGCGAAGGGCGCAAGCGGCAAATCCGCCGCATCGCCGCCGAATTCGGCCACCCCGTGCGCCAACTCAAGCGGCTGCGCATCGGCCCTCTACAACTGGGCAATCTGGCCCCCGGCAAATGGCGCTACCTCAAACCCCAGGAAGTCGCCGCCCTCCGCCAGGCCACCGACAAACCAACCAATAACCCACCTACCCGCCACCGGCCACCCGTCACCGGCAAGCCACCCTCCCCCAAACCAACCTCTCCCAAACCAACCTCCCCCAAACCACGAGGCAAATCTTGAACAACGCACCCATTGCACCCATCACCTACCCGATTATCGCCATTGATGGCCCCGCTGCATCCGGTAAATCCACCGTCGGCCGCCTGCTGGCCGAAGAGTTGAATTTTCTTTTTCTCGATACCGGCTTCATGTACCGCGCCGTCACCCTGGCCGCCCTGCGCGCCGGGATTGATTTGCAGGACGAAACGGCCGTGACCGCCCTTTCCGCCCAACTCGATTTAGACGTACAGCCGGCCGGTAGGCACGATGACGGCCGTCATTACACCGCCCTCCTCAACGGCGCAGACGTCACCTGGGCGCTGCGCTCGCCAGAAATAGACGCCAACGTCAGCCTGGTGTCCAGCTATCCCGGCGTGCGCCAGGAAATGGTCAAACGCCAGCGCGCCTTTGGTCTGCGCGGGCAGGTGGTGATGGTTGGCCGCGACATCGGCACGGTCGTCATGCCCGACGCGCCGCTCAAATTGTTCATTACCGCCAGCGCCGCCGAACGCGCCCGCCGCCGCTGGCGCGACCGTCAGCAGCAAGGCCACACCGCCGCCTTCGCGGACATTCTGGCCGATGTCGAACGCCGCGACGCCATAGACAGCAACCGCGAACACTCGCCCCTCCGCCCCGCCGCCGACGCCCTCATCATAGACACCACCGGCCACACCGTCGCCGAAATCGTCCGCGACATCCTGGAGAAACTGGCCGTGGTTTCGTGAACCGTATTCCGTAAACCGTATTCCGTAAACCGTATTCCGTAAACCGTATTCCGTAAACCGTATTCCGAAATCCGAAATCCCAAATCCGAAATCCGAAATTCCCATGTCCCTTTTCCAAGAACTCGACCCCACCACCTTCGCCGGCGGCCGTATCACCGGCATCGAACCACGCAGCACAGCCGCCAAAATTGGCCTGCAAGTCGGCGACGAACTGCTGGCGATTAACGACAACCGCGTCGAAGATGTGATAGACGTGCAGTTTTACGGCGCCGAAGAATACCTGGAACTGCTCATCCGGCGCGGCGACGAACTGCGCCAATACCAGGCCAAACGCCGCTACAATCAATCGCTCGGCCTGGAATTTGAGCATCCCACCTTCGACGTGGACATTCGCCGCTGCAACAATCTGTGCGAATTTTGCTTCGTCCTGCAAATGGCCCCCAAATTTCGCCGCACGCTCTACATCAAAGACGACGATTACCGCTACTCCTTCCTCTTCGGCCACTTTGTCACCCTCACCAACCTCAGCGACCATGACTGGGAGCGGCTGGACACAATGCGCCTGTCGCCGCTTTACGTCTCCGTCCACGTCACCGATACCGAGATGCGGCGCAAATTCCTGCGCAACCCCACCGCCCCGGACATCCTGACCCAACTCCGCTGGCTGGCCGACCGCCACATCACGGTGCATACGCAACTGGTTGTCGTGCCAGGTTTCAACGACGGCCGTTGGCTGGAACGCTCCATCCGCGAGCTGGCCGATATGTGGCCGGCGGTGCAGTCTATCAGCGTGGTTCCCGTGGGTCTGACCCGCCATCACAAGTACACCATGCGCGTCCACACCCGCGAGGAAGCTGCCGCCACCCTGGCTTACGTGGAATCGCTGCAACCTATCTACCAGCAGCGCTTTGGCGTGCGCTTTGTCTACCCCACCGACGAATGGTATCTGGTAACCGGCCGCGAAGTCCCGCCGCTGTCCGCCTACGACGATCAGCAGTTGCACGAAAATGGCCTGGGTCTGGTGCGGCAGTTTTTGGATGATTGGGAAGGGGTGAAAAAGGAAATTGTCAATAGTGAACGGTCAATGGTCAATGGTCAACGGGTGATGTTGGTGACGGCGACATTGTTTGCGCCGGTGCTGCAAGAAACGGCCGTCCAATTTGCCGCGCTAACGGCCGTACACGTGGAAGTCTTGCCGGTAGTCAACCAGCGGTTAGGCGAGACAATTACGGTGGCCGGTTTGCTGATGGGGCTGGATGTGCTGGCGGCGCTGGCGGCGCGAACGGCCGTTTCCGCCCCAGACCTCATCGTCCTGCCCCGCGTTATGTTCGACCACCCCGACCGCATCGCCCTGGATGATATTTCGCCGCAAGACATCGCCAACCGCCTCAACATCCCTATCGCCCTGGCCGACACCCTGGGCGACGTCTGGGACGCGCTCATCGGCCAATCGCAGGTGGTCTTCCGGCCGCAGTCCGGCAGCGCCGCTCCCCAAATCCCCCTCCGCCTCCTCCCCGACGACGAAGACAACACCCACCTGTCTTAGTCTTAAAGACAAGATTGGATCAATCTTTGAGATTGGTCCAATCTGCAACTGGGTCGCGCCGGGGAATTGAAACGGCCGTCACCTTCAGGTACAATCTAGCCAGTAACCGCGTACAGTAGCCAAGTCAGGTAAGGGAGTGCAAAAGTTGGGGGCAACTTTAAGGTTTCTGGCCGCAGCCGGTGAAGCGACGCTAGTTGCGCTCTTGGTTTTGGCCTTTTTCGCTCTGGCAGCTTACACTGCCTACCGCTTCTACAAAGCCACCATCTCCACCATTCATGTGGTCAGCGAGGTCGTGATTTTAGGTCTGTTTCTCACGCCGCCCGCATCTTTATGCGCCTTCCTGGGCAATCTGCTGGATACCACGCTGCCGCTGCCCTGGTCACTGGCGTTCACGGCCGTTGGCGCTCTCATCGGGCTGGTTGTGGGGGTTTACCTGTGGCTGCAATTCCATTAAGGCGCTGAAGATTCAAGATTTAAGATTGAAAATTGAAGATTACCCGGCTCAAAATGCGACGCCGCCAATCTTCAATCTTTAATCTTTTCTCTACCCCGCCTGCAACTCATCCCACTCCGCCACCAACACATCCAGCGTAGATTGGGCCGTTTCTTGCTCCACCAGCAGGCGGGCGATTTCGTCCGCATCGCCAGATGTTTGGGCGGCGGCCAATTCGCGTTCGACCTGTTCCAGCCACACTTCGGCGTCTTCTACCTCGTCTACCAGTTGGCGCAGCCGCTGAACGCGGTCGCGCTGCTGCTTTTTACCTTTGCGCGGCGAGACGGGCACGGCCGTTACCTCATCAATCCAGGCCAAATCCACCGGGGGCAGGGCCGGTTCCACCGGCGCGGAGGGCAGCGGCACTTTGGCGGGCGTGTCACCATCAGTCGCAGCCTGCCCTTTGGCCGCCACGTACTCCTCATAGGTGCCGTGGAAGATGTGCAAACGGCCGTCCACCAACTCCCAAATCTGCGTCGCCAACCGGCTCACCAGATACCGGTCATGCGACACCAGCACAATCGTGCCGTCGAACTGCTCCAGCACCGTTTGCAGCACCTCCTGCGACGGAATGTCCAGGTGATTCGTCGGCTCGTCGAGCAGCAGGAAATTGGCCCCCGTCAGCGCCAGAATCGCCAGCGCCAGCCGCCCGCGCTCACCGCCGCTGAGGGCCGACACGCGCTTAAACACGTCGTCGCCGCGGAAGAGGTAACGCGCCAGATAGCTGCGCGCCGCCAATTCGGTCACGTCTTGATGACGGCGCAGTTCGTCCAGCACGCGGTTGCTCTGCACCAGTTGGTCATGGGCCTGGGCGAAGTAGCCCATTTGCAGATTGTCGCCGGGCAGCAGTTCGCCGCGCCGGGGCGCAATCTCGCCCATCAACAAACGCAAGAAGGCGGTTTTGCCGCTGCCGTTTGGCCCGATGAGCGCGGCGCAGGCGTTGCGCTCCAGCTTGATGTCCTCCGCCTCGAACAGCAGCGCGCCGGGGTAGCCCACGGCCAGATCTTTGGTGCGCAGCACGGTGCGCGTGCTGCGTTCGGCGGCTTCCAGTTTCATCTTGAGCTGCGGCGTGCGCTCTTGGGGTGGAATCAGCGCCCGCACGCGCCGCTCGGCCTCGTTGACGCTGAGGGTGCGCACGCGGCCGCCGATTTCCAGCCAGCTTTTGGCCTGCAAGTCGGCCAGCGACGCGCCCGCTTCGGCCTGTTCCAGCAGCACAATGTCGCGGGTCAGCCGCTTGAGCTTGCCTTTGGCGATGTCGGTTTTGCCGCCGGCGATGTGCTTGCGCACAAAGGCGATCTCTTCGTCCAGCCGCGCCTTTTCGCTGAGAAAGAGCTGGCGCTCGCGCTCCATCTCGTCGGCGCGCTGGCGCACGTAGCTGCTGTAGCCGCCGCGATAGACCTGGAAACGGCCGTCGCTCATCTCCCAGACGTGGTTGACGATTTTGTCCAGAAAGTAGCGGTCGTGGCTGACGATGATCAGCGCACCGGGCCACTGCCGCAGGGTTTGTTCCAGCCATTCAACGGCCGTGATGTCCAGATGATTCGTCGGTTCGTCCAGAATCAGCAGGTCGGGCTTTTCCAGCAGCAGCCGCCCCAACAGCAGGCGCGTTTTCTGGCCGCCGCTCAGGTGAGTGAGCGGCGTGTCCCATTCCGCCTGGGGAAAACCCAGCCCCAGCAGCACGCGCTTGATGTCCACCTGGTAATCGTAGCCGCCGGCGTGTTCGTAGGTTTCCTGAAGACGGCCGTAAGCTTCCATCAATTCCTCCCCCATCTCGCCCGCCGCCATTTTTGCTTCCATGTCGTGCAGTTGGGCTTCGAGGGCTTGCACGGCGGCAAACACCGTCAGCATTTCTTCGTAGATGGTGTTGTCCTGCCCGGCAAACGTCAGCACCGCCTCCTGCCGCAAATAGCCCAACGACACGTCACGCGAGCGCTGCACAGTTCCGGCCGTTGGCTCCAGCAGCCCGGCCAAAATCAGCAGCAAGGTCGTCTTGCCCGCCCCATTCGGCCCCACCAACCCCACGCGATCCTTCGGCGCGAGCTGTACGTCTACGTTTTCAAACAAATCATTGGCCCCAAAGGCATGGCCGAGTTCTTTCGTCGTTAGAATTGCCATAGTAGTTGATAGCTGGTAGTTGATAGTGGTCAGTTAACTGCTCACTGTTCACTGTTATCCGTTAATTGTTCTAAACTCTGCCAATTATACCAATCCCCAATCCCCCGTCCCTAATCCCTGCTATACTTCCGCCCATGAACGAGACTACCTACCAGATACGGCCGTTCCGCCCAACCGACCAATCCGCCGCCAGGCAGATCATCCTGGATGGTTTGCGTGAGCATTGGGGCGCGTTGGACCTGAACCTGAACCCCGACCTCA
>CALFEW010001050.1 GCA_937958365.1 uncultured Chloroflexota bacterium
GAGACGTATTGCAGGAAGGAGGTCTTGCCGGCGCGGCGCACGCCCAGCACGCTGAGCGATTGGGTCTGTGTCCCGGCGACGATTTCAAAGAAACGAGCCGTTTGTCGGGAACGGCCGTAAAAATCTTGCGGTCGTTTAATCGGATGGCCTACTATGTACGTTAACATATGCAGCTCCCTTTGGATATGGAAATCAGTCTAACAATCAGTCAATCAATGAGCCTAACGGCCGTTTACTTACAACCCAGCCGCGCAATAAATCAAAAGAAACCGCGTACGTATAATCCTTGCTGATCAACGTGGGCTGCCAGCCACCGGGGCGCGGCAGCCGCGTTTGCAGCTCTCGCTCCACCGGTTGGCGGATGATGAGGCGTCGCTGTTCCAATCTTTTCAACACCTGATTCAATCCCTCGTCGGCAAAATCGGCGTTGCGCAGCCGGGAGGCAATTTCTGGCCGGGCGATGGCCTCTTCCCCCTGATCGAGGCTGCCGGACAAAGCCGCCAGCACCAACTGCTCCTCGCGGGAGCATTCGGTCCATAAATGCAGCAGGTGGCTGTCGTCTTCTTCAATGATGCGATCAAACGTTTCGCGCACGTCGGCAATAGAAATTAACTTGCTGCGATTGCCCGTCAGGTTGGTGGCGCTGATCAGCCGGTGGCAAATGAGTTGGCTGAAATAAGGATGGCCGCGAGCCGCCAACCAGATGCGATCAATGGCCAGGTCGTCGTATTGGATCATCGGCGCGACCGGGTCACGAATCAACCGCTCTGTTTCGTCGCGGGTTAACGGCACAATCTCCCGGCTGATGCCAACGTGGAAAATAATGCTCCAATACTCTTCGACCAACTGATTTGTGCCCACCAGAATAAAGGTCATGCGGGAACGATGCTGCATGAGCGAGCGCAAATAAGGCAATATGTCCTGATGCAGTTGGCCGCGTTCAATGCTGACCTGCAATTGTTCCAGTTCGTCCATGACCAGGACCAGCAAGCCATTTTCCGGCAAACTGGCCTCTACTTTGTCCAAAAAATCGTCAAAGTCTCGATAGATGGAACCATTAGCCGACCAGCTTTGTGGCAGGGTAACTTCAATTTGCCGACGGCTCAGGTTCCGGGCAATGTCACGGCTCAGGCGGTCAAAAAACTCAGTCGTTTCGCAGCCCGCCAGCCGCTGCAAGTCAATGTAGACCGGAAAAATCGGGTAGCCGGGGTATTCGCGGATGTTCTGACCACGATGCCCACCGACCAGTTGGTACAAGGTGGACGTTTTGCCCATACGCCGCTGGCCGTGGAGGATCAGGGTGTGCGGCTGGGTCTTGCCGATCAGGTTTTCTTCGATCCAGCGAAAAACGTCTTCACGCCCCATGTACAACGCTTCCGAGGCTGGGGTTAATGGTTTGCCTACCACGTAAGGGTTGTCTATGTGGAAAGCAGAGCGCGCCTGGGAATCGAATTGAACGTGGGTCTCCAGGATTTGGCGGTATTCGTGGCCGCGGGCGTCGTAATAGGTGGCGCGCAACAGGACACGCGCCTCTTTTTCACGGGGGCGCAGCCAGATGGTGACGGGCATCGCCTGGCCAGGGCTGATGGTTCCTATCTGCAACACGGCCGAATCTTTTTCGGCTTCGTAGGCGGGCGAGGGCAGCACGTCGAGGGTCACATTTTCGATGACATCGGCAAAACGGGGATTGAGAAGCTCGCCCACAAGCTGCGCCCGACCGCGTGTGACAACGATACGGCCGTTTTCCAACTTAAACTCCAGGGTTGTGGGCATATTACGTTCTTCCGTCTTGATTTCACCCAGTTCGTGCAAAATCATGCGCGTCGTGGCCGAAATTTGCCGGTTGGTGATCGTGCGCAGGCGTTCAATCTCCGCCCGCGAAACCAGCACGTTCTCTCGATCTTGCGAAAGCCGCTGGGTAAACCAGTCATACTCTTCCCGCGTCACCGGATGCCTGGGCAAAAATTCAATTTTGAAGACGTGAAATTCATAATCTTTGAATACAAAATCGCGCTGCGAGAATTGACGTTGATACAACGGTTTGTATTCCCAGACGATGCGGTAGTCGCGCGGGCTTTGCAGGCCCAGTTCTTCCTGTAGTTTACGCTGGATGGTACGGGCAAAAGAGTCGCGGTCGCCCTGGTTGTTGTCCATTTTGCCGCCTACCAGGTTAAACATATCCCAGTTGGCGTTCCATTGCAGCAGATATTTCTGGTCTTCGCCACCGCCAATGGTGATAAGGGCAAAGGCGCTGCGGGCGCGCAGGGCATCGAGGACGCGGCTGACTTCTAACGGCCGTTCTATCCCCCGCACAGCCTGCTTGCCCGCTACCAAACCGGTACACAAGGCCAGCCGCTTGGCCCACGGATACCAGGGTTCATTCTCCAATTCCTCAAATTTCAAAGCCGCCATGCTCTGAAAAAACACAGCCACCGGATAATGATGCTTAAAACGTTCCGAGCTGTGCGTCTTGGCCATCTGGCGCAGCGAAAACAGAAAATAGAACAGGTTCTCTGAGTAAAGCGGAAATTGCGAGTACAACGTGTCATACCACACCGGGCGAAAATCGCGCAGGTCACTGATAAAATCGGCGAAGTCGCCATCGGCGCACTGCCAGAGAACGTCTTCTACCAAGAGCGAGAACTTAAAAGCCGTCTCGGTGTCCCATAAACCTTCGTCTACCATCGCCTTGTACAACCGAAACAACACATGTGTCCGAAATTCGACTTCCAATTTAGCCAGATCGAAATAAACGTGGCCGGGCCGGGCATCGGAAAAGTCAATCAGCCAGACAGAAACGTCGGTATCGCCGGCCTCTACCAGCACGTTGGTTGTGTTCAGATCGCCATGGACCACCGGTGAGATTTGGGGAATGGGCACGATCATGTCTTCTCGACCAATTTCCCACAGCAGGCAGCGCACGTTGGTCACAGGCGCAATGAACTGGCCGGAGAACAGGTTGAAGCTGTCGGATTGGAAGTCATACGGCCGTTCCGTAATCGCCGCAATATTTCGCGCCAGAATCGTCTCCTGGGTATCCACCACCCGGCCGCGCACGCAAACTCTCTTCCCCCGCCGGATCAACGGATGCGTCAGCAAATCCCACTCCGACTCTGAAAACGCAACCTTGAAACGCACAATGGGATGGTCTTTGCTCTTCAACAACGGCGACGCCGGATACATCGCCAGCAAATCGTCGTGCAAGTACACCACGCCATGCGCCGTGTCCAATTCCGCCACTTCAAACCCGCACAACGTCACCCAGGGTTCTTCTCCCCGGCGAACAGCCTGGTTGATCGTCTGCAACTTAACGCTGCCCGGCACAGATGAGAGCGTGGTTAGCTCAGCGGCCGTTAATATCAGCTCCGGACTTTCATGCCCCTCATATTCCACCAACATGGCATCCGCCAGCGTCAGGTGGGGTGGCAGTACCCGCGAATACAACGGCGCCCAATACCGCAGTTCCACATCGCTGCTACCCACGTACAACTGCTCCAGGCTCGTCCGCATTTCCTCCAGCAGCGCATCAATCAGCTCCTTGCGAATGCGGTTCTGGTCCTGCAAAAATTGCGTCAGCGTCATGGCGTCGCGCCGCGAACCGGCCAGAGCATAACAGGCGCCCGCCAGATGTTGACCACGCACCATCTTGCCCTGAATCTGCCCCACGCGCTGATTCAGGCGCGGTTGGATGAGCGTGTCTTGCTTTTCCTGAATCATTTCCAACCGGTCGGCCACGTCAATTTTAAGGATGCGCCGCAGTTCATTGGCCGGTTTCACCCGGTAAATCCGCGAACCACTAAAACCTTCATCCATGCGAAAGATCTGCACCACATCGCTGGTAGCAAACAAACGTTTGATGATGTACCGCTCTTCCGGGTTATCATTCAGAGCCACCAGGTCAGAATAACTCAGCCCCGGCTCGATGCGCGGTTTGACCGCATTGTTAGCATATCGGTCAAAAATATCCGGCCAGACCACCGGCGAAAAGACATGCTTTTGGATCTGTTCGTTGAGGCGCTCCAGCTTGGGTGATTGTTTGGCAAAGTGCCAGGAAGCCCCTTCTCGCATAAGATAACGCATCCGGTCATCCGGGGCGCTGGTAAAAACGACCACCGGCAGCTTGGCGCGAATCTCTCGAATTTGCGTGATCAGCATGGTAATTTCCGGCAACGGATCAAAATCGGCGTCAACAAACACCAGATCAATGTCCTGATCTTGCATGATCACCCGTAAGGCTTTTTCAAAAGAACTGGCGATAAAAAAACGAAACTCATTGGTGTGGCGTAACACGCTCCCCGGAAATTGGTCCGCCTGGGGGGCTGTCTGCGGCTGCATGAAATGACCACCCACACACACGGTTTTGAGCCTCATCACACCATGCAGAAAATTTGTCGTCCCTGTTGCCGACATAAGGATTTACTCCTCGCTTTCACCTGGTATTCGGTTTTAAGCACTACAGTTAAAAAGCTATGTCGTGAATAACATAACGTATCCACACATTATGCACGAATATGCGAAAACAAGGAATCGCTCCGTATGGGAATTTTGTACTAAGGGCTTAACCGAGGAATATTTTGGGATGGAGCTAAGGCACGGCCGTTACCCCCTGGCAGGCGCATAACCGCCAAAAATAAGAAGGCAGCCGGCAGGTAAAGGCAAATCAAAGAGGAATCTCGTCCAACATCTGCAAAATGTAGCGCGTCGTTAATGAAATAGGTCGGTTATCTGTAGTACACAACTGACCAATCTCTTCCGCCGACACATAAACATTTTCTCGACCTGTGGACAACCAGCGGGCAAACGTATTCTGCCGCTCACGATTGAGCGGCAATTCCGGAAAAATATCCACGGAAAATACACAAAAATGATAGTTCTTCAGCACTTTGTCGCGTCGGGAATACTGGCGCAAATAAATGTGTTTTAGCTCTTCCACGATGTAACAATCATCAGGACTGGACAAACCCATTTCCTCTTCAATCTCGCGGCAAATGGCCCGCACAAAGGAGTTACTGTCGCCAAGAGCATTATCCACCTTGCCGCCAATCAGATTAAAGACAGCCCACTGGGCATTCCACTGCAACAAATATTTGCGATTCAGTCCAGAGCCTACAGCAATTAACGCCAAAGCGCTGCGCTCTACTTCCGGCTCGACAAGGGAGTAGTTACACCTGGTAAACACCGTTGTGTCAATAGACTGTATCTCTATCATTAGGGCATGGTTTGTGTGTACAGTTCGGGTTCAACTTCAATAAAGTAAACGATTTTTTGACGCAAACCTATTTGCCCAATCATACCTAAGAACTGGTATCTGGCGTATCGTACTTTGGTCACTTTACAGGGATTTGGGGTGGAAGCGGAAGAACAACGATTTGGGAACAAGCATATTGTCAAAGATTGCGCAGATTACGCAGATTTTTATCTTCAATCTGCGTAATCTGTGAAATCTTTGATA
>CALFEW010001051.1 GCA_937958365.1 uncultured Chloroflexota bacterium
CTGCCGCGGGTTTTTTGTTACGAACGGATGAGGTTTCTTTGGTTACCATAGGTTCACCTCGTTTTGTGGATTACAGTTCCACTTTTAGTTCTGTGCCGCCAATGGTGACGATGTCGCCGGCGCTGAGCACGGCCGTTTCCACCAGCGGCGCGCCATTCAACAGCGTGCCATTCCGGCTGCCCAAATCTTCCAGCCACCACTGCCCGTATCGCTGCGTGATCAGCACGTGTTCACTGGAAACGTAGCCGTCGTCGAGCAAGATTGTACTGCTCTTGGCCCGGCCGATGCTGGTTAACGGCCGTAACGCATACACCGTATCCACCACCGGTTCCCCTGACTCGCTCTTCACCACGCGCAAACCGCCGGTCACTTGCTGCTGCATCGCCAAAACCGCCCGTGTCAGGTGTAAATCCTGGTAGATCAACCAGGCCACCAGGCCCAAGAAGCCCAACAACAGGACCGCAGCCACAATTCGCAGCAAAAACAAGATAATCAGTGGATCCATTATGATTCTAACGAGACGCCGGGACGGGGGCGCGTTTCTTCTTCCACAAACGCCCGGTCGGCGCGCTTTTTGCCGATGGGTTCGTCCTGGCCTTCGCCATAGATGAGTTTGACCGTACTCAGGGCAATCACGTCGCCGGGCTGCAAGGCGTATTCCTGCACCGGCTGGCCGTTCACGGCCGTTCGTCCCGGCCGATTGCTGAGATCATACAAGACAAAACGGCCGTAGCGCCAACGAATTTGCGCATGGCGGCGGCTGATCGTCGGCGCGTCCAGCACCACTTCGTTGTCCATGCGCCGCCCCAGGCCAATGAGCGGCCGGTCCAGCGCCACGTGCCGCTCGCCCTCGACAATCAAATAAGCGTCCAGCGCCCGCAGCGCCGCCAGAATTTCCTGGGCAGCCTGGTCTATCTCCTGGCGTGGAACCTGGAATTCGGTTGTCGGATTTGCCGCCTGGCTGTGAACGGTCAGGACGATTGCCTCGTGGGTCGCGTTGCTGGCGTCGGCCACCAGGGTGACATACGGCCGTGCCAGCAGCCGCCAGCCGGACTGCTGCGCCAATTGGGCCACATAATCCGCCAGGGTTTGCTCAATGTCCGGCTGCTCGGCCAGAATACGGGCCGCGTCTTGTGGATGAAGGGAAATGGTGAAAATGTCGGCGACACGGCCGTCTTCCCGGCTGTCTTCCAGCGCTTTCGCCAGGCGGTTGGCTACGTCCAAAGACTCTAATTCCCCGCCCAACATTCGCCCAAACGAACCTTCTACCAGCCGCTGCGCCCGCGATTCAAATTCAGAAATACGAAATCGTTTCATCATACGTCTTACCCTTTGCTCATCAGGAAAAGATGTTCCCCAACAAGACAATAGGCGATTATAGTTTCGCAGATTCGGCCGTCAATTGCAATTGCCCACCCGTAGGCATCCGGTATACTTCCCATAATCAAACGTTCAGTTACCTTTAACAATAGGCAACCTTACTTTGGCAACCAGTGTTCAGTAGTTTGCACCTACTGAACACTGAATACGAAACTGAGAGAAACCTCATGACCGGTAAACAAATTCGTCTGACGGCTTATGCCTCATGCGCGGGTTGAGCGTCTAAATTGAGTCCTACGGACCTGGCGCACGTGTTGCAGCCATTACGCGAAACCTTCGACCCAACCCAATATCCTAACCTGCTGGTCGGCCTGGAAAAAGCCGATGATGCGGCCGTGTACCAGATCAACGACCATCAGGCCATCATTTCCACTACGGATTTCTTCCCGCCGGTGGTAGACGATCCCTACGATTTTGGGGCGATTGCCGCCGCCAACGCCATGTCGGATATTTACGCGATGGGTGGGCAGGTGTTGTTTGCCATCAATCTGGTAGCCTTCCCGGATAATCTGGTTGGCGATGTGCTGCGCGAGGTGCTGCGCGGCGGCGCGGCGAAGGTGGCCGAAGCGGGCGGGGTCATCGCCGGCGGCCACAGCGTCAACGACAAAGAGCCGAAGTATGGCCTGGCCGTCACCGGCATCATTGACCCGGCGCTGATAAAACGTAAAGGCGGCGCGCTGCCCGGCGATATGCTGCTGCTGACGAAACCACTGGGCGTGGGCGTGGTAACAACCGCCCTGAAACAGCAAATCACCGACCCGGCGCATGTGGCAACGGCCGTCGCCTCCATGTCCACCCTCAACCGGCAGGCTTCCCAGGCCGCCCTAAGCGCCCAGGCCCACGCCATGACCGACATCACCGGCTTTGGCCTGCTGGGCCATGCCCACGAGATGGCCGCGCAAGGCAGTGTAGACTTTCGCTTCTTCGCCCACAAACTGCCCTGGCTGCCCGGCGCGCTGGCTTATGGCGCAGCGGGCGCCTTCCCCGGCGGACGCGGCAACAACCAGATATTTTTCCAGCCCCACGCCACCTTTGCCAATGGCCTGACTGAATTGCTGCAAGACATGCTCTGGACGCCGGAGACCTCTGGCGGCCTGCTGGTGGCCGTCTCGCCAGATCAGGTGGAAACGTTGCAAGCGGGGTGTGAAACGGCCGTGATCATCGGCGAAGTCATCCCCGGCAGCGGCCACATCCACATTGACCATTGACCGTTGGCTATTAACAATTGACCATTGACCAGGAGTCTTATGGACCGAACCGTTCCCAGTTCCGGCAACGAAGAAATCAATCTCTACCTGCGAACCTACTATTCCCTGCTGCGCAGCACCCGCGAAGTCAAGCTCAAAACCCTGCTCGAAGCCCACAAGCGGATGAACTCCGCCCTTCACGTCAACGCCGACGAGCCAACGGTGGACATGGCCGCCTTCATCTACTCCATCCTGCGCGTGCCAGACTGCATAGACCGCGTCAATCTGGTGGTCATGGGGCAGTCGGCGCGGGTGTTTGCCGAGCATGGCTACCCGCAGGTGGAATCATGGACCCAGGTGAACGCCCCCGGTCGGCGGCGGCGCAGTTTTTTTGACGGCCGTTCCACAATGGCCGTCTACATCGCCAGCCGCTCAGACATAGACGACCTGGTTCCCATCCTGGTGGCTTACCAGATCGAACGGCGTAAACTGCACAACATCTTGCACCGACCGGCCGCCATCCAGCTCTTGCAGCAAATCAAAAGCGAAGCGGCCGGGCAAGACCTCACCGGCGAGCATCTGGCCCGCCTGGCCGAAGCCGCCGTCATCCCCGTCGAAGACCTGGACAAACTGGCCCGCATCTGGCAAGCCCGGCTGCCCGACAAACTGCTAGAAATCGCCCAAAACCGCAGCGAAATCGCCATCCAATCCCTGGCCGGTTCGCTGGCCGATTACAAACGGGCCACCCGGCGCTGGTGGCGCAACGTCGAAAAAACCACACCCAACATCGCCTTCGACGAACGGCCGGTTTATTTTGTCTCCAGTAATCCGCACAGCCTGCCCAACATGCTCAGCGGTTTTGGCCTGCAAATCGAGCGGGCGCTGGAAGCCTTTCTAAGCGCCAGCGGCTCCAAAGAACTGCGCCAGGAGTACCGCGACATCGTCGAGCGCAACATTCCCAGCAGCCTGGAAAACTTCCTTTATTACGTCCTTAAAAAATATGAGGGCGTCCATCCCGGCGTGAAGGAAGATCGCCTGGCCCACGAGCGGTCGGTGGGCATTACCCGCATCCTCAGCGAACACGCCTTCGACATTGAGGTTCAGGTCATTGCCCTGAACCAGCTAGATGTGACCCAAATGGACACCCGCCTGGCTGTGCCGGGCATCGAGAAGCTGGCGCACAGCGAAGCGCTCATCGTCAACATTGATTATCCGCTGGGCATGGCCGCCTACCAGGTACTCACGGAAATCGCCCGCAACGTGGATGAAATTCGTGGCGTCTACATCATGGGCAAAGCGGCTACGCTTAATGGCGGCATCGGCGATGTGATGATTCCCAGCGTCGTCCACGACGAACATTCGCTGAACACGTATATGTTCGACAACTGCTTCACCGCCGACGACGTGGCTCCGTATCTGGTGTATGGTTCGGTGATGGATAATCAGAAGGCCATCACTGTGCCCGGCACGTTTTTGCAGAACGAGGGCTATATGTCGGTCTTTTACCAGGAAGGCTACACGGACATGGAGATGGAAGCCGGGCCTTATCTCAGCGGCATTTATGAGATGGTGCGCCCCAAGCGCCATCCATATGACCAGATTGTGAACCTGTACAATAATCCATTCCCGGTAGGAATTTTGCATTACGCATCGGATACGCCGTTCAGCAAGGGCAAAAATCTGGGCACGCAAAATCTGTCTTACTTTGGCATGGATGCAACGTATGCGGCCACGATTGCCGTTTTGCGGGCGATTTTGACGACGGAGATTGGGCGTTGTTAGCCGTAAGCCGTATACCGTATTCCGTAATCCGTATTCCGTTTTTGGAAAGACCCTATGAATAATTCAACTCAAGCTGACGAATTGATGGCACGGTTAACGGCCGTGCGCCAACACCTCATCACGCGGGACATTCCCGCCATCCTCATCACCAATGCCGCCAACCGGCGCTGGCTGAGCGGCTTCACCGGGTCGGCGGGCAGCCTGTTGGTGACGCAGACGCAGGCCCTGCTGGCGACGGATTTTCGCTATTGGGAGCAGGCGCAGGCCGAAGCGCCCACCTTCGCCCTGTTTCGGCACAATCGCACCGACGAAGACAACCAGAAATACCTGACGGCCGTCAACGCCCCCACCATCGGCCTGGAAGCCGACCACACCAGTGTCAGCGAGTATACCCGGCTGAAAAAAGTTGAAGGCATCACCTGGGTTCCCATCGCGCCATCGCTGGAGCCATTGCGCCAGATCAAAAGCGCCGGAGAGCTGGCGAAAATCCGCGCCGCAGCGGCCATCACCGACCGGGCGATGGCCCTGGTTCCGCAGTTGGCGCGGCCGGGCATGACGGAACGGGCGCTGGCCTGGGAATTGGAGAAGGCGATGCGGGAAGCGGGCGCGGAAGCGATGGCCTTTGATGTGCTGGTGGCCAGCGGGCCAAACGCCGCCCTGCCGCACCATCACCCTGGGGAACGGCCGTTACAGTCCGGCGATGCGCTCATCGTAGACATGGGGGCGCAGGTGGCCGGCTACAAAAGCGACCTGACCCGCACCTTTTTCCTGGGCGCGGAACCCGACGACTTGTTCCGGCAGATTTTTGCGGTGGCGCAGGCGGCGCAGACGGCCGTTTTCCAGCACGCCCGCCCCGGCCAAAACGGCAATGAAGTAGACGCGATTGGCCGTGATGTCATCCGGGAAGCCGGGTATGGTGACTATTTCGGTCACGGGCTGGGGCATGGCGTGGGGCTAGACATCCACGAACGGCCGTTTTTCACGTTTACGCCGGCCGGAGAAGGGCACACGCTGACCGTCGGCATGGTGGTCACGGTGGAGCCGGGCATTTACGTGCCGGGCTGGGGCGGCGTGCGCCTGGAAGAGTTGTGCCTGGTGACGGAGAGCGGTTTGGAAGCGATTAGTAAATGTGGGTATACGGCCGTGATTCCTCCTGGATGAATGGATACACGGATCACACGGATTTGACGGATTGACGCGGATTTTCTCTGGTTTATCCGTGAAAATCTGTAACTACTTACCACGGAGACACGGAGGGCACAGAGATTAAACCTGTAAAACCTCCGTGTTCTCCGTGCCTCCGTGGTGAAATCCCAGAGAGGCTTAGTGGTTACGAAAATCCGTCAAATCCGTTCCATCCGTGTTACCTATTGCGTTGCTGGCAGAGCCAGAGAATTCATTCGCTACCAAACAACCTCTAACACGTAATGTCTTCAGCAAAACGCATGATACATAAACGTGGAGAGAACCATGTACGACGAATTACCGACCAACGGCCGAGAGACAAGACTACGCGACATTGGCGAGACGTTAAAATCGCACCTGATTATTTTGGGCGGGTTTATCGCTTTTCTCTGGTTCGTGGAAATAGTCAACGCCTTCGTTTTTCGTGGCGGGCTGAATATTTATGGCATCCGGCCGCGTAATTTTGACGGGCTGCAAGGGGTTTTGTTTGCGCCGCTGCTGCACAGCAGCTTTGCCCATCTGATGGCGAATACTGTGCCCCTGCTGGTCCTGGGCTGGTTTGTATTGCTGCGCGGCACACGCACCTTCGCCGTCGTCACCATGGTTGCCATTGTGATCAGCGGTCTGGGAACCTGGCTGATTGGCCCGGCCAATTCGGTCCACATTGGGGCCAGCGGATTGGTGTTTGGTTATTTTGGCTTTCTGGTTCTCAATGGTTACTTTGAGCGCAGTTTAACGGCCGTCTTATGGGCCGTCCTGGTCTTTTTGCTGTACGGCAGTCTGTTATGGGGCGTGCTGCCGCAGGCCAACGGCATTTCGTGGCAGGGCCATCTGTTTGGCTTTGTCGGCGGCGGCGTGGCAGCGTATTTGTTGGCGAAACGGCCGTCTCCGCCCGATGAGTTAGACGACAGCCTCATTCGCATCCGACCAGAAGACCTGAGATAGGAGTTGGCTGGTATTCGTATTCGGTAATCCGTAGGGCGCTGCCTCTGGTAAACGCCATCGAAATACGGAACACGGAATACGGAACACGGAATACGGCTGTTGGTTCGTTCGTTTGCTGGTTGGCTTTCGACCAACCAACCCATCAACCTTCCCCCTTCACACCACCTCACGCATCAACTCGCGCACAACATTTATTTCGTCCTGATTGATGGTGTGGCCCATGCCGGGATATAGACGCATGGTCACGTCGCCGCCCAGTTGACGCAAAACGGCCGTACTCTCCTCTACCCGCTTTTTAGGGATGTGGAAATCCACATCGCTGCACCCCAGGAAAACCGGCGTGCCGTCCAGCGAACCCGGATACTCACGCGATGTGCCATCCGGTCCGATGAGGCCGCCGCTAAGGCCGACCACGCCGCCATAACGGCGCGCGTGCCGCGCCGCAAATTCCAGCGTCAGGCACGCCCCTTGCGAGAAGCCCAGCAAGACGATGCGTTCTGCTGGGATGCCGGTGGTGGTGATGTAGGCGAAGAGATGGGCAACGGCCGTTAACCCCGACGAAATACCCGGTTCATTTTGGGCGATGGGAGCCAAAAAACTGTAGGGATACCAGGTATTGCCGGCGGCCTGCGGGGCCAGATACGCCCAATCCGGCTGGTCAAATTCCGAGACCAGGGTGAGGATGTCGGCGGCGGATGCGCCACGGCCGTGGACCAGAATCATCGCTGCGTTGGCCTGCGCCAGCGGCGCACCGGCAGACAGAACCGGCTGGCCTTGATGGGGCGACTCTGCGACAGGCCCGGCCATCAGGCAGCCTCCCAATCGCGCCACGGCGAGACTTGTAATGGCGTCAGTTGGTTAGCGATGGCGGCGCGGTGCTGTTCCAACCAGGGTGGCAGTTGCAGCGCTGCGCCCAGGTCGGCCACGTCCTCATCCACCAGGAAACCAGGACCGGCGGTAGCAATTTCGACGATGTGGCCGTCGGGGTCGTTGGTGTAGATGCTCTTGAAATATACGCGGTCCAAGACCGGGGTGACGCGCAGCCCGGCTTTCAGCAGCTTTTCACGGTAAATCAACTGCGTCGCTTCATCGGCGACGGCGAAGGCGTAGTGATGGGTCTGGCCCGCACCCATTTGCACGGCGTGGTAACGTTTGTCTTGCAGATTGCGCTCGAAGTACGTGATGAGGGTTCCGGGACGGCCGTTATCCACCCCCCAATACCAGTGCGCCGAAGTCGGATCGTCAAAATTGCTGGTCATCTTCACGCGCTGCAAACCGAGCAGGCCGCCAAAGAAGGCGTCGGTGCGCTGAATGTCTGCGCCGATGGCCGTAATGTGGTGCATCCCGTGGCGCAAGGCCATGTCCGGCGTGATGACGGACACAGGTTCCGGCCAGGTCGTGGCGGCGATGCGCGCCTCGTCGCGGTTGTTGATCATCATTTGCGCCGGCGGATCGCGGTGTTCGCTGCCCAGGGTGGCCGCCGGTTCATCGGCGGTAAAGCCCGGCCCCAGGGTGGCAATTTCCAGGATCACGCCATCCGGGTCGCGGAAATAAATGGAGGTGAAGTAGTGGCGGTCCAACGGGCCATTCACCGGCAGACCCAGGTCGGTGAGGCGGCGCTTCCATTTGAGCAGGCCATCAACGTCAGCGACGCCGAGGGCGAAGTGATGGGTTCCGCCAATGCCGGGGCGTCCTTGCGGCGAGCGGGGCCATTCAAAGAAGGTAACGGCCGTGCCCGGCCGCCCTCTCTCATCACCAAAATAAAGGTGATACGCGCCGGGATCGTCAAAATTAACCGTTTGTTTAACCAGACGCAGCCCTAACACACCGGTGTAAAAATCTACAGTGCGCTGAGCCTGGCGACACACTAAGGTAATGTGATGTAACCCAAGAATCATCTGGCGTCTCCTTTTCAATCATTATCTTTTGTCAGGTAAAGGTCACGAATCCAGGCTGTGATTTGGGCAGCGGCAGAATGGGGATAGGTGAAGGCGTGGGCAACGGCCGTTTCTTGCGCCAGCCAATGCAACA
>CALFEW010001052.1 GCA_937958365.1 uncultured Chloroflexota bacterium
GCTTTCAGTATAGATTTTTTATGGGGTTGGGTAAATGGGAAGATAGGTCTAGGACGAGGGAGCTATGTGCAGGGTTTTGTGGATGGTGTGTTGGTTGGCTAACCAACCAACACACCCATTGTCCTAATTGTCAAAACGCGATTCGTCCAGGCGGCGGTGAAGGGCGTCTTGTTCGTCGGTGGGAGAAAGTGGGGCGCCGGCTTGCGCATCGGCCTGTTTCATGGCTTCCAGGGCAGCTTCCAGGACGGCCGGGTGGGCGCGTTGGACGATGCTCCATTTGCCGCAGTGCGGGCAGCGGTCGTATTTGCCGACGACGATGTTGGGACCCCACCAATGGCGGGCAAACGGCCGTTTGCACTTCGGGCAAATCGCGCCGCCAAAGGCGCCGTCAACGGCCATCATTTCCGGGTTGGCAGCGTGCCGCCGCCGGGCCAGCCAGCCGGTGATCAAGCCGCCGACCAGGACCAACGCCAGTATTGGGGCAATGATCCATACCATGATTTTGGTGGCTTCCCCAGACGTCAGGAAGTTGCGGGTGATGGTGTTGGAGGCGATTTCCTGGCCGACGGCCGTATGTCCAACGGCGCGAAAGGTATGCAGCCCTGGTGGATAGGCGTCTGTATGGAATTGATAGCGAAACGGCGGTGAGGTCACTTCGGCCATCGGTTGGTCGTCGAGATAAAACACGACGCGCTCTAAATCGGCCGGGCCTTCGGCGAGCAGGGAAAAAGTCCCCTGAATGCTGACTCCGATGCCCGTGCCAAAATCGCGGCGCAGGCCGAGCTGCAAGACCGCGTCACTTTGGGCAAAGGCCGAGGGTGCGAGGATCAAGAAAAGCAACAGGCTCAGACTGAGGTATCGGCGCATCCTGTTTAACACGCCGATACGGGGGGATCGTATCCGTTTTCGGTAATCCGTAATCGGTATTCCGTAGGGTGCTACCTCTGGAATACGCCATCGGAATACGGGATACGGACTTCGGGTTACGGGTAATGGGGTGTTCATTCTTCCTCTTCTTCAGATGTGTGCAGGCGCTCGATCAGTTCGTGGATGCGATTGCGCCGGTACAGATAGAGCAGAAAATTGCGGACTTTCGCTTTTTTGTTATCGCCGCTGACCTGTTCCCAATCTATGCCCAGGAGGGTTGCCATCTCCCGCAAGTCAGTCAGCGAATAGTTGGCCAGAAGGTAATAGCGCAAGATGGTAGGCGGCGAAGCGGCGTTGATTTTTTCCGGTCGGGGCAGCGAATCGGGCGAAATGGGGGTCAGGATGCGTTCGACGGCCAGCGTAAGGGCGCTGGTTTGCCCATTTTGCTGGGCGATGTCCATGATGTTGACGATGAGTTGGTTGACGTTTTGATCGAGTGTGGCAACGTCGTTTTCGTTGATGCCCAGGTCGAACATGAGGTCGCGCACGTCTTCGTGACCGAAGCGGGTGCGGATTTCGTTATAAAGCATCTGGCGGTCGAAGGCCGCGCCTTCGTCGAAGGTGATTTCGAGCGGTGGGGGCGGGGGCAGCACGGCCGTTGTCGTGCCGACGGGCATGGCGGGTTGGGGGTAGGCGGCCGGATAAGTGGGCACGGCCGTTTCGCTGCGCACCGGTTTCAGCACCCCCCAGGTCCAAACGGCCATGCCGCCGGCCAAAACGCCGGCAATGACGTAGAAAAAGAAGCCGAATTCATCGAGCATTTGGGCACGGTTGAAGGTGCTGAGGAAGGTGTCCAGCAATACGGCCGTCGTCACGGATAACAGGCCAACGCCCCAAACCAGGCTGGGACGCCTTAAGAACATCACCAGGAAAACAATCACGACCAGGAGTTCGATTGCCAGGATAATAGTCATGGTTCTGATTTTAGCACTCGCTGCTTTGGGCGCAAAGAATGAAGCCGCCAGGCAGGTGGCGAGTGGCGGTTGGGGATGGTATGATCGGGTCATGGGTAAACGAACCGTGCGGCATGGCTGGGGGTGGGTGGGCAGTGTATTGCTGGTCGGCTGGTTTCTGACGGGCTGTCAGGCGGAAACGGCCGTGCCTACTCTGGCGGCTGTGGCCGCGGCCCCGACTGAGGTTGGCGCGGCCAATTTGCCGGCCACCTACACCCCAGGGGCGGAAACGGCCGTTGCCGACGCGCAACCCCTCGCCCAACCACCCGTCTTGAGACCCAGCCTGACGCCTTCCGCTGCCCCCATCTTGCCCACCAGTTCCCCTTTCGCTTCGCGCACCGCCACGCCCACGGCCACGCCCGAAGCCACCGCCACGCCTACCCGCTATGTCAGCGTCATCCCCAATTTGCCACCCAGCAATGAATTAGGTCCCAGCAAGTTGGGCATCCATGTCATTCGTAACAACGATCCGGCCATCATGGAATTTGTGCGTCGCAGCCAGCCGGCCGTCATGAAAGGCGTAGACGACCTGGGCTTTCTGGAAGAAGTGAAGGCCGTTTCGCCGCGCACCATCACCATTGGCCGCATCAGCGCCCGCGACCAGACCTACGCGGGTGTTCCTGAAGAAACGGCCCGCGATTTTGTGGAATATCAGTTGGCGCAATACCTGGCGAATCCTTACGTGGATTACTGGGAAGGCTGGAATGAACCCGACCCCAACATGAATAACATGGCCTGGTATGCCCGCTTTGAACAAGAGCGGGTGCGGCTGCTGGCGGAATATGGGCTGAAAGCGGCCGTTGGCGGTTTTTCCACCGGTGTGCCGGAGTTGGACGAATTTGAACTGTTTGTGCCGGCCATCGCCACAGCCCAGGAGTATGGCGGCATCTTATCGCTGCATGAATATGGCGCACCGGAAATGACCTATCTCTATGGTGATCCGCTGCCCGGTTATCCCGCGTACGCCGACCGTGGCTCGTTGGCGTTTCGGTACCGCTGGTATTACCGCGAGATTCTGGAACCGGCCGGTTTGGTGATTCCACTGGTGATTTCTGAAGCGGGTATTGATGGTATTATTGGTGGCCGACCGGGACCAGCCGGTAAGGGTTGGGCTGATTTTAAAGAATATTGGGTGCAGCAAGGATGGGCCGCGACGGGCGAAGAGGCCTTTATCAAGCAGCTTAATTGGTACGACAACGGCGTTCGGCAGGATGGCTACGTGATAGGCTTTACCGTGTTCACCGCCGGTCCCGTGGGGCAATGGGACGAGTACGACATTGGCCCCATTTTGCCGCAATTGGCCGATTACGTACTTAGCCAACGTTAAACAAGACGCCGCAACCTTTTGGGGCAGCCTGCGTAATAAGGAGTGTGATGGACGAAATGAGTCAAGGTAATAAGGAAAAACAAGACATGGAATCAGCTCTGATGACGCAACCGAAAGACCCCGGTTTTTGGCGGGAAGTCTGGCAACAGATGAGATTGGTCGTGCGCTTAATGCGCGATCCGGAAGTGCCATTTTATTTGAAATTTGTGCCCTTTGTCGGGCTTCTTTATCTGGTGTTCCCCTTTGATTTTGTCACCGACTTTGCGCCGATTATTGGGCAGTTGGATGACATCACGGCGTTGATTGTGGGGGCAAAGGTGTTTATTGAACTGGCCCCGCCGGCCGTCGTGGCCCGCCACTTGCACGAGATTCGGGTGGCTGATGGCTACGAGACGGTGATAGACGGGCAGGCGCTGCCGGTGGAGAAGCATGAGGAAACGGCCGTTCTCGAAGATGTCATTATCCTCAACCCCGACGCTTATCTGGTGGAAAAAGAGCCGCAAAACCTGATCGAAGACGACGATAACGTGTTGTAACGGCCGTTTGGCCGCTTAAAACAAAACGGGGAGATGACGCCTGAATGAAGCGTCATCTCCCCGTTTTTTGTTTGCGTGTACCGGTGGCGCTTACTTACGGGGCCGGTTGCAAGATTAACGTATCGGCAGCGACCGCTTCCACCGCCGCCCGATCAAACAACATCGGGTGATACTCCCCGGCCAACCACAGCGGCATCTGGTCGTCGTAATGCGGGTTAAATGGGTGGCCGCTTTGTCCGGTGGGAATCACCGTCTGGTTGTTGGCAAAATTGCTCATGTCAATGATCATGCGCATGGAGGGGTGCGAGCCGATGATGGCCGGTTCGCTGCGCGACCAACTGTTGGCGTTCACCAGGTCCAGGCCGCCGGACGCCGGGAACGGCCCACGATTAAAGATGGCCTCCACCGGGGCAATACCGCTGGCTCCCAGCACGCCATCGGCAAAGGTGATGGTGTGAATCGTTCCCCAGGTCCAATCGTCGCTGTCGCCGCCGACGTTGGCACCCAGCCAGTCTACCCCATCTTTCAGCGATTGCAGTAAGATTTGTTCGGCCGTTTCTACTTCCGGGGTGTTGACGTTGTCCCAAAACGCCGACTCCAAATCATCGGCGAACTGGTACATGATGATGTCGCGGCCGGTGATGGTGAAGACGTTGTCTTCGCCCACTTCGTCGGCCAGCAGGTTTTGCTGGAGCTGGGTATAGAAGATTTCAAACAGGGCGGCGGGCACGCTGTCCGGCGTTTCCTGCAAATCCCAGCCGCGCAGCCGTTCCAGAGCGGCCTGCACCTGGGCGTCGTCGCTGGACAGATCTTCCAGCAGGGGGATGAAGGCTTCGGCGGGCAGGGAACGGCCGTCAAAGTGAATTTCCGCAAAATCGGCGGCGCTGATCTTGCCGCCACCGGCGATTTTCGCCTGGATCATTTGCTCGATCCGCAGCCCACGGTCGCCGTCGGCCCAATCAAAGGCCAGGAAATGGGGGTATTCCTCGTCTACCACGGCGTGATTGGCGGTGACGATGTAGCCCCGTTCAGGATTAAACAGCGCCGGGAGTTCCTCGTAGGGGATGAAGCCTTCCCATTCGTATTCGCCGGTCCAGCCGGGTACGGGCGTCTGGCCGTCGCCGTTGGCGCGGCTGGGGATGAGGCTGGGCGTCTGATAGGCGATGTTGCCATCC
>CALFEW010001053.1 GCA_937958365.1 uncultured Chloroflexota bacterium
GCCAATGAAACGGCCGTCAGCAGCAGAATGGCGTTGAGTTGTCTAGCCATGCGGTTGTCATCTTCGTCGGCAAATACAGGTGGGCGCAAGGTTTCTTTAAGCGATGCCATAGGTCAAACTCTCTTTTGCAGTCCGTCTAGCAGGCGTATCATTTATTCATGATCCCCGGCGACCGCCTCTAATTCTGCATGAGGCGCTGACGCGGGAACGGCCGTTTCGGTCGCTGGTAAGCCATTGCTGCCAACGTTTTGGTTTTTCAGATAGATGAAGGTCTCCAACCCCAGCGCCCGGCCAATTTCGCGGACGGCCGTTTTTAGCACCGATTCCGCGTCTACGGTGGCGCTGACGCGAGCCGAGACTTCGCGCAGCAGTTGTTCCTGGCGGGCGCGTTTTTCGGCGATCTTCAGCAGTTGGATGCTGTTCATGGACAGGGCTAATTGGTTTAACACGGCCGTCAGCAGCCGCTCATCGGTTGTCGTAAAGGTAATGGGTTCTGTCCAGGCCAGACTGAACAGCCCAATCCAGCGCCCGGCCAGCCGCAGGGGCAGGTAGACGATGGAAACTGTCCCATTGAGTTTGTATATTTCCTTTTCGGTAGGCGCCAGGCGCGGATCGTTTTGCGCGTCGGCGATGAAGGTGGGACGGCTGCTGTTGTGTACCCACAATGGCTCCGCCGTGAAAAGGTTGACCGGGAAACGCTGGAAGGCGTCGGTCGCGTCGCCGGTGTCTTCGGTAGCCATCAGGTTCATCCATTCCGGTTGTCCCTGGGCGTTGACATCAATTTCAAACAAGACGGCGACGGCCGGTTTGTGGATACGGGCATTGATCAGGCTGGTGATGGCCCGGGTGATGTCCTGATAGGTCTGCGCGGCGTTGAGTCTGGCGCTCAGTTGCGCCAGCGTTTCAGACTCAGTCAGGGCCAGTTGGGTTTGTTCAGACAGGCGGGCGCGTTCCAGCGCTTCCGATACCTGCGCGGTCAGGGTCGCCAGCAGTTGGCGCTGGTTGTCGTTCAGCGGCGCGCCGGAGGGGTTGCGCACGCCAATTTTGCCGATTGTCTGGCCGCGTACGGTTAAGGCTGTGGTAACGGCCGTCACGTCTGCCGGGTCCTCCGCCTGTGACTGAACAATGGGACGGGCCGTTTGTTGGTCATAATAAAAGCCTTGTAACGGCCGTTCCTTTGCCAGCAAAAACGCCTGCCAACCTTCGCGGACCAGCACGCGCTGAATACGCTGCAACTCGTCCAGGGCGCGCTGCGCTTCGTTGTAGCGACGGGCATTTTGCAAAGCTACGGCCACCTGTGAAGCCAGCGTGGTGAAAATACTCACCTCTTCGTCGGTAAAACGACCCACTGTCGCTGATTGTACGTCTAACACGCCCAATACCTGCGAACCGGCAATGAGGGGCACGGCCATTTCGGCGCGGGTTTCCGGCAGCAAGGGATTGGGCAAAAAGCCAGGCTCTATCTGGACGTCGTTGACCACAACACCTAGCCGGGTGCGCGCTGCGCGGGCAACCAGCGATTGTTCCTGATAGAGGTAGATTTGCCGCCCCTGGGCGACCATCTGGTGGCCAATTTCGCCCGCGCCGGTGTGCAGCGCCAACGTGTCGCCGGCCTCATTGAGCAGGTACATGTGGGCATGATACAGGCCGAACTGGTTTTTGGTCAGGTCTACCACTTCTTGTAACAACTGTTCCGGTTCCAAAATGGTGGCGGCGGCCGTGCCGACCAGGGCCACTGTTTGCAGCTCGCGGGCGCGCAGCGCCAGAGCATCTTGCGCCTGACGCCGGGCAGTCACGTCAATTACCGACGTGACGACGGCCGGGTTGTCCTCAAAGTCCAGAATTCGTCCAGAAAGCAGCGCCCAAAACGGTTCCCCGTCGCTTCGTTTCAACTGAACTTCAAAACTTGAGACGCTTCCGTGTTCGCGCAAAGCAGTAAGGTATTGCTGCCGCTCGGCCGGATTGTGGTAGAAGTTAGGTGTAACCTGACCCATTAGCGTCTCGCGTGATTGGCGGATCATGTCGGCCAGCGGCTCGTTTAAGTAAACAACCGTGCCATCGGTCATTCTGGAGATGACAATGGGCAGGTTGAGGGATTCCAGGATGGCCTGGGTGCGCTCCTGTTCATTGCGAATCGCTTCTTCGGCTTCTTTGCGGGCGGTGATGTCGGTGTGGGAACCGGCCATGCGCAGCGGCGCGCCGTTTTCATCGCGCACCAATGCGGCGCGGACGAGAATCCAGCGGTAGGAGCCGTCTTTGTGCTGCAACCGAAATTCAAATTCGTAGGTGGGGATACGGCCGTTCAAGTAATCGTCCACCTGTTTCATCACAAAGTCATGGTCGTCGGGGTGCAGACGATTCTCAAACTCGGCGAAGTCGTTGCTGATTTCATCGTCGGCGTAGCCGATCATTTCTTTCCAGCGTGGCGAGAAGTAGACCTGATTGGTGCGAATATCCCAGTCCCAGACGCCGTCATTGGTTCCGGCAGCCGCCAGGGCAAAGCGTTCTTCGCTGCGGCGGATGCGCTCTTCCCCTTCTTTACGCTCGGTGACATCGGTATGAGAGCCGGCCATACGGAGCGGCTGGCCCTGACTGTCGCGCTCCAGCGAGGCGCGCACAAGTATCCAGCGGTAAGAGCCATCTTTGTGCTGGAGGCGGAACTCAAATTCGTAGGTGGGGAGACGGCCGTGCAAATAAGCATCCACCTGTTTCATCACAAAGTCGTGGT
>CALFEW010001054.1 GCA_937958365.1 uncultured Chloroflexota bacterium
AGCGTTTGTTGGCGAATCTGGTGCATGAATTGGGACGGCCGTTAGGCGCACTTAAAGCGGCCGTCAACGTCTTGCGTGAAGGGGCCGGCGACGACCCGGCCCTGCGCGCTGAACTGCTGGAAGGCATGGACACCACCATCAGCCACATGGAGCCGCTGCTCGACGACCTGGCCCGGCTGCACGGCCAGATTTTGGGCAACCTGCCCTTAAACCGTCAGTTAACCCATCTCATAGACTGGCTGCCGCCGCGGCTGCCGCCCTGGCGCGCCGCCGCCGAAGAAAAAGGGCTGGTCTGGCACAGTCAAGTGCCCGCCGACCTGCCGGCCATCGCCATGGACTCCGACCGCATGGCTCAGGCGGTGGGCAATCTGGTCAGCAACGCCATCAAATACACACCGGCCGGTGGGTCAGTCACCCTCTCGGCCGGAGAAACCGGGGCCGACGTGTGGATTCAGGTAGCGGATACCGGGCCGGGCATTGCGCCGGATGAACAGGAACACATTTTTGAACCGTTCTACCGCAGCAATCGCCACCGGCGTTTTCCGCAGGGCCTGGGTTTAGGACTGACCATTGCGAAGGAGATTGTGCTGGGGCATAACGGCCGTCTCACGCTCCATTCCACCCCCGGCGAAGGCAGCACCTTCACCATCCACCTGCCCAAATAAAAAACGCCGATACACGCAGACTTTGTTTGCGTGCATCGGCGTCCATCCGCATTCTTCTTTTTATCCCTTCAACGCCCCAGACATCAAACCGCGCAAAAAATAGCGGCCCAGGAAAATGTAGATAATTAGCGTCGGAATCGCCGCCACCAGTGAAGCGGCCATCTGCACGTTCCAGGCAATAATCTGGCTGCCCGCCAGATTGTTCAAGGCCACCGTAATCGGCCAGTTTTCCGGGCTGGTCAGCACGACAGCGAACAGGAAATCATTCCAGGCGGCCGTAAACTGCCAGATCAACACCACCACAAACGCCGGAGCCGACACGGGCAAAAAGACGTGGTAATAGGTCTCCAACAGTCCTGCGCCGTCAATGCGTGCCGCTTCCACCATTTCTTTGGGCACAGTGATGTAATAGCTGCGAAACGTCAGCGTGGTTATCGGGATGCCATAGATGATGTGGGTTAGCGCCAGGCCCGGAATTGTGCCATACAGCCCGGTCGTGCGCATAAACTGCACCAGCGGGATCAAAATGCTCTGGTACGGGATAAACATGCCAAAGAGCAGCAGCGGAAACACGATGTCTGCCCCTGGAAAACGCCAGCGAGTCAGAATAAAGCCGTTGATAGACCCCAACATCGCGGAGATAACGGCCGTAGGAATGACGAGCCGCAAACTGTTCCATAAATGGGGAGCCAACTGCTCATAAGCCGCCACAAAATTGTCAAAAGCCAGCCCGGACGGCAAATCCCACATCGTCTTCAGGCTCACTTCGTCGAAGCTCTTGAAGCCTGTTACCAACATCACATACATCGGCAGCAGGTAAAAGAGCGACATGACCAGCAGCAAAATGTACAGCCAGGCCCGCGTCGGCGGGCGGCGCGGTTTATCAGCCGCTCGTGCAGTCATGTCGTAGATTCCTCTCGCAGCGTTTGGTAAAGATAAGGAATCACCAACACCGCTACGCTCATTAACAGCAAGATACCGATGGCCGCACCACGGCCGTAAAACTGCCCATCAAACGTCGTCGTCCACATATACACAGACGGCACGTCCAACGCAACCTGCTTACCGGCCACAGCAAT
>CALFEW010001055.1 GCA_937958365.1 uncultured Chloroflexota bacterium
TCACCAGCAGCGACAAAATCATCAAAACCGTGCGCACTTTGCGCCGGGAGAAATTTTTGAGAACGTACTTGATGACCATAGGATTTTTGATTTCGGATTTGGGATTTCGGATTTCGGAGCGCTCTTTCCGAAATCCGAAATCCCAAATCCGAAATTACTCCAGGATTTTGCCGTCGCGTAACTCGATGGTGCGGCTGGCGAAGGCGGCCATGCGCGGGTCGTGGGTGACAAAGACGACGGTCATGCCTTCGCGGTTCAGACCGGCGACGAGTTCCATGATGGCAAAGCCGGTGACGGAATCCAGGTCGCCGGTCATTTCATCGCCGATGAGGATGGGCGGGTTGTTGGCGAGGGCGCGGGCGATAGCCACGCGCTGCTGCTGCCCGCCGGAGAGTTCGCTGGGGTAGTGGTGGGCGCGGTCGGCCAGGTCTACTTTTTGCAGCAGGTCATGGGCGCGTTGTTGTCGTTCGCGACGGCCGTTTTTCGCCAGCACCATCGGCGATTCCACGTTTTCCTGGGCGGTGAAGTTGCCGAGCAGGTTGTAGTTCTGGAAGATGAAGCCCATTTTGTGCAGGCGCAGGCGGGCGAGTTGGTTTTCGTTCAGGGAGACCAGGTTTTCGCCTTCGACGATGACGTGGCCGCGGCTGGGTTCGTCTAGCCCGCCGATGATGTTGAGCAGGGTGGTTTTGCCGGAGCCGCTCGGCCCCATCAGGCAGACGATTTCGCCGCGCTGGATTTGCAGGGAGACGCCGCGCAGGGCCGGCACGGCCTCTTTGCCCATGAGGTAGGATTTGTGGATGTCTTCAACGAGGATGATAGGTTCGGTCATGATTTTTTATACCCTTGTGAATCAGGTAAATGCCAGTCTACTATACTATGAATTGGCGAGAAAGTTGTATAGAACCAGGTTCCGAATCGGTTTTCTGGTATCATCTCCACACCTTGCGGTAGACCCAACTGTTTGCATAGTGAGCAAGACTATTGTCAAAGATTACGCAGATTGCGCAGAACACCTTGCGGTAGTAGCAACTGTTTGCATAGTGAGCAAGACTATTGTCAAAGATTGCGCAGATTTTTATCTTGAGAATTTTATGATACCAAGCATTCCTTTTCACGAGGTCGCCCGCCTGCCGTTGGTGGGTGATAACGCGGCCATTGCTATTCGACGATTGGAAGCGGGCACGGCCGTTTCCTTCCACGCCCAAACCATCATCCTGCGCCATACTGTGCTGGAAGGGCATCGCTTCGCCGTGCAGCCCATCGCCGCTGGGGACGCGCCGACTTCCTGGCTGGTAGCGTTTGGCACGGCCGTTAGCGACATTGCTCCCGGTGATGCGCTGTACAATCAGGCCACGTTAGCCGAACTGCGCAGCCGCTCGCTGGCGATGTCGCTGCCTGATGCGGCCAACTTTGCCGACCACTTTGCGCCTTACCACCTGGACCCGGCGACGTTTCGCCCGGCGACCCCTTTGCCTGGTCACAATGAGACGCGCACCTTTCAGGGTTTTCGCCGCTCTGGTGGGCGGGGCGTGGGCACGCGCAATACCATCATCCTGCTGGGGACGACGGCGCAGACGGCCGGTTTTGTGCGCGCTTTGGAAGCCAGATTGGCTGACGTGGCGGCCGGTTATGTGAATATTGATGGCATCACGGCCGTTGCCCACACCGAAGGCGGCACAACCCACATGCACAATCTGCCCCTGGTGCTGCGCACACTGGCCGGGTTTATGGTACATCCGAACGTGGGCGCGGTGCTGGCCGTGGATGACGGCCGTGGTCCCCTGACCAACTCGCGCTTACAAAGCTTCATCAAGACGCACAACTATTTGCTGCCTGTTCAGCACAAGTTCATGACATTAAGCGGCGGATTTGCCGACAATCTGCGGCAGGCGGAGGCGATTGTTGGCGGGTGGTTGGCTGAGGTGAACGGCTGCCGGCGCGAAGCTGTGCCGCTGAGTGCGCTCAAAATTGCGCTGCAATGCGGCGGGTCGGACGCCTTTTCCGGCATTAGCGGCAATCCACTGGCGGGCGAGGTGTGCAAGGAAGTGATCCGGTTGGGCGGCACGGCCGTTCTGGCGGAAACCGACGAATTGATCGGCGCGGAAGCCTATGTGCTGCAACACGTGCGCGACTTTACCACCGGCGAACGGTTCCTGGCGCAGGTGGCCCGCTTCAAAGAGTGGGCGGGCTGGCATGGCGTTTCGCCGGAAGGCAATCCGTCTGGGGGCAATCGTTTTCGCGGGCTGTACAACATCGCCCTCAAATCTATCGGCGCGGCGATGAAGAAGCACCCGGAGCTGCCGCTGGATTTTGCCATTGATTATGCTGAGCCGCTGGACGCGCCGGGCTTCTATTTTATGGACAGCCCCGGCAACGACCTGGAAAGTATTGCCGGGGAGGTGGCGGCGGGCTGCAACCTTATCTTTTTTGTCACCGGCAACGGCTCCATCACCAATTTCCCTTTTGTGCCCACGTTAAAGATCGTGACGACGACGACGCGCTACAACTTGCTGCATGATGATATGGACGTGAACGCCGGAGCTTATCTGGATGGCACGCCGATGGCCGAATTGGCGGCGCAGATGCTGGACCTGACGCTGGCGACGGCGTCGGGGCAGGTGAGTGTGGGCGAACGGGCGGGCCACGCACAGGTGCAAATCTGGCGCGACTGGGCGCAGACCGGGCCGGGAGGAACAGTCGAGAAGGTGGCGTTTGACGGACGGCCGTTACCCATCCCCCCCATCGCTGCGCCCACTTCGTTTGCTTATCCGGCCTGGCGCACGGCGGCAGGCTGGGCCAGCGACCGCGTGGCCCTGATTTTGCCCACCAGCCTGTGCGCCGGACAGATTGGGCGCATGGCCGCCGCACGCTTGAATCAACAAGAGATGGGCCGGGCGGCGGGCGTCTCTCGTTTTGTGGCGTTGGTGCATACGGAAGGCTGCGGCTCGTCGAGCAACAGCGAGGAAATCTTTAATCGCACGCTTTTGGGCTATTTGCAGCACCCATTGGTGGACCGGGCGCTGCTGGTGGAGCATGGCTGCGAAAAGACCCACAACGACTACATGCGCGGCCG
>CALFEW010001056.1 GCA_937958365.1 uncultured Chloroflexota bacterium
TTGGGCGTCAGCAGCAGCATCCTCAGCTATAACGGCCGTGTCATCCTGGGCATGATCAGCGACGCCAACCTCATCCCCGACCCCGACGCGCTGGTGGCCGCCTTCGGCGCAGAATTTGCCAGCCTGCAAGATCGCATCGCCAACCTCTAATTTCAGGCCTGACAGGTTTCGGAAAGCTGTCAGGCCTTGGGTTTTCGACCATTCCTGACAAAAGGTGTCAGCTTTGGCGGGTTATGCTTGCAACCGAACTGACGCCTTGCCAAATTACAAAAATCTGGCAGGCTTTGGGAATGTGGTCCGTTGGAGGTGACTATGAACGATCAGACGCTTTCTACCCAACCTATCTCATCGCGCCCGCACATGCCGGGGTATGGCATCGTCGAAGCCAGAACTGGCCTGCTGACCTGGGAGCGCGTCAGCCAGCAAATGGCCCAGGCGCGTAATTATTGGCTAACCACCACCCGGCCAGACGGCCGTCCGCACGCCATGCCGGTCTGGGGCGTGTGGCTAGACGAAACCTTTTACTTTGGCACAGGGCGCAGCAGCGTAAAGGGGCGCAATCTGGCCCACAATCCGGCCGTCAGCGTCCACCTGGAAAGCGGCGACGATGTGGTGATTCTGGAAGGCGTCGTCGAGGAAGTCAGCGACGGTCTTTTGCTGCGGCACATTTACGACGTGTACGGGCAAAAATACAAGCTGGACATGAGCGCCAACGCCGAAGAGGGCGCCGAGCCAACCTACGCCCTGCGCCCCACCACCGGCTTCGCCTGGCTGGAGCAGGATTTCCCCAACACGGCTACCCGGTTCACCATGCGCTGAGATGGGTCCAATCTTAGAGATTGGACCCATCTGAAAACGCCGCCTATTCCTTCCCTAGCGCACGGTCAACGGCAGCAGCACCCGGTAAGGCGCGTTGGCGGTGTCGTACGCGATGACCGAGGCGTTATCCACGTAGAGGGCGGTACGGCCGTTCACCCCATCATTGTACGCGCCAAACAATAGCTGCAACGGCCGTCCCGCATACGCCGACAGGTTCACATCAAAACGCTGCCACGCCTGCCCGTTGCTTACGTCCCAATACACCGTGTCCAAAATCGTCTGCGTCGCCGGGTCTAACAGCAGCACATATTGGGCGTCGCCGCTAACCGGCTGCTCCGGCTCATCGGTCAGGAATTTGTCTGTGGGGAAGAGCATTTGTTGGGATACGGCCGTTGCCTCCCCAGACACCGGATAGAGGTAAAACGACAATGTCGCCCCCGTCGCCTGCGCCGGAATGTCCATCACCTGCCGCGCCGAAGAATAGCTGAAGACGTTGACCTCGTTGTCCAGACCAACTTGCATGGCGCGACGGCCGTCATACACCACCTGCTCCGAATATTCGCCCGGCGCAGGCGTGATGGGCAGTTCCCAACCACCCTCGCCTTCAAAACCACCGTTCACCACGATGTTGTACGCCAGCGTGTTGTAACGCCAGACGCCCCTGGTCGTCGCCACGTGGACGCGACCCGCCTGATCCACCACCACATCCATCAACCCAGGCGCGTCAGGTGGCGCGCCTACCAGCGCCCAGCTTACGCCGCCATCCCGCGAACGGTACAAATCCGAACCGGCGATCACATAAGCCAGGTGGTCGGTCGCAAAGTTGGGCGAGAAGGCCACGCCGCCAATACCCTCCGGCGGCAGACCAGCCATCACCGGATGCCAATTCACGCCACCGTTGGTCGAGCGGAAGAGCGCAAAATGCAGCGTGTAATCGGGCGGGTTGGACCAGGAGATTCCGGCCAGCAACGTCTGGTCGGCGGCAAAATTGGGCGAGACGGCCAGTTCAGTAACGGATTGATTGCCGTTCAGACCGGTGAGCGCTTTGGTCCAGGTGACGCCGCCGTCTGGCGTGGTCCAAAAACCGACGTCGCTGCCCACAAAGAGACGGCCGTCGCCCGGATAATTGGGCGGCAAAGCCAGGCGAATCGCCCAGCTGGAATCAGGCGGCCAGTTGGGGAGTTGGTTCCAGGTGTCGCCGCCGTCGGTGGAGCGTTGGATACGGCCGTTGTTGCCGGTGGCAAAAATCGTCTCATCGGCGGCAAAACCTGGGGAAATCGCCAGACTGGTGATGTAATCGGTGTTGTACACGTTCTGCCAGATCTCGCCGCCATTCACCGAGCGATAAAGCGATGCGCCAATGCTCAACGAGCTGTCCGAAACCGCAAACAACGTCTGGTCGTTGGCGACATCCGGCGAAATCACCAACGCGGTTGTGCTGTCATACGAATCACCGGCCTGCATACCCGCCGGCTGCCAGCTTTGCCCGCCATCGCCACTGCGCCAGACGCCATGATCTGACGACCCGGCCAGCATCACCGATTCGTCGCTGGACAGGGCCAGTTTGGGCGAACTCAGCACGACCAACCCCTGGGATGGCTGTTTGACTGTGCCGCTGGTCGGGTCGGCGGTCAGCAAGCGGTAAACGCCGGCGTGTGTGCCCACCAGCAGCACCGGATGGCCCGGCCACTGCGGCGAAATCGCCAGCGTGAGAATGTATTGCCCGGCGTACTCAGGCACGGCCGTCCAGTTCATCCCACCATCATCGGACCAGTACAGACCGTTGTTGGTCCCGGCAAACAACGTCTGGTCGGTGGCAAACTGCGGCGACGGGGCCAAAGCCCGCACGTTAGAAACGCTGGTCCCCACCGTGCGGCTGATCCAGGTCGCGCCGCCATCGTCGGAAATGTGGATGGCGTCGCCGCCACCCCAGACCGTCTGGTCGGCGGCATAATTGGGCGAAACGGCAACGGCCGTGATACTCGCTGAATACACCCCCGTCCACGTCAGCCCCCGGTCCACCGATTTATAAACGCCGCTGCTGCCGCCGCCAAAAATCGTCTGGTCGGTGGCAAAGTTAGGCGAATATGTGGGTTGGCCGAAAGTTTGGGCTACCACGTTCCACGTCTGACCGCCGTCCTGGCTGACATTCAGACGGCCGTCTTGAGCCATCATGTGCCCGCTGCTCACAAAATCGGGTGACAACGCCACTTCGGTAACTGCGCCGGGAAAACCGCTGAAAAGCGACTCCACCCACGCCCACGTCGCACCGCCGTCGGCAGACCGAAACA
>CALFEW010001057.1 GCA_937958365.1 uncultured Chloroflexota bacterium
GCTGGCCCGGCCCGAAATGCAAATCAGTTTGCCTCGCGTAGCAGGTACGGTCATTCTGGCCTTTGACGTGTCCAGCAGCATGTTGGCCGAAGACCTGGAGCCGACGCGCCTGGCGGCGGCGCAGGCGGCAGCGCGGGCCTTTGTGGCCGAGCAGCCGGAGACGGTGCAAATTGGCGTGGTGGCCTTTAGCAATGGGGGATTGGTGGTGCAGCCGCCGACGGATGATGAAACGGCCGTTCTCGCCACCATTGACCGCCTCAGCCCACAGGGCGGCACGTCCCTGGGACAGGGCATCTTCACCTCGCTCAACGCCATCGCCGGGGAACCACTAACCCTCGACGTAGCCGCGCTAGACGCCAACATCCTGGAAGATGACGCCCCACCAGATGACGCGCTGGCAACGGCCGTTGGTTACTATCCTTCGGCCGTCATTGTGCTGCTCAGTGATGGCGAAAATACCGAATCGCCCGATCCGCTGGCCGTGGCGCAGGTGGCCGCCACCGCCGGCGTGCGTATTTACCCCATCGGCATCGGCCGCGCCGAAGGGACCGTCCTGGAACTGGACGGCTTCAACATCGTCACCCAACTCGACGAAGCCAGCCTGCAAGACATCGCCAGCCTGACCAATGGCGCGTATTACCACGCCGAAGACGCCGAATCGTTGCAGGAAATTTACCAGACCATTGATTTACAGTTGACGGTGGCCGGTGACAAAATGGAAGTGACCGCCCTGCTGGCGGGTATCGGTCTGCTCTTCTTTTTGCTCGGCGGCGCGTTGTCGCTGGCCTGGTTTGGCCGCGCGCCATAATGCTGACTTGGCGAAAGAAATGGATACACGGATAACACGGATTTAACGGATTTACACGGATTTTCTAGTGATGTAAATGTGAAAATCCGTCGAATCCGTGCCCCTGTCCTGAGTTCTCCGACAATCTGCTAGAAATAGTCCAGCAGCCAACCGTTGACAATTGACAGTTGGCTATTGACCATTGGCAATTAATCATGACTCTATTCTGGCCCTGGTTCTTACTATTGCTCCTGCTCATTCCGCTGTTGGTGGCGGTTTACGTCTGGATACTGCGGCGGAAGCGCAAGTTTGCCGTGCGCTATTCCAGCCTGTCGCTGATCCGCGAAGCGCTGCCCAAACGGTCACGCTGGCGGCAGCACGTACCGTTTGCCCTCTTTTTGCTGGCCCTCACCAGCCTGATTGTCACCCTGGCGCGGCCGGCGACGGCCGTTGAAGTGCCCCTCAGCCGCACGACGATTATTCTGGCGCTGGATGTATCGCGCAGCATGTGCGCCACCGACGTGGCGCCTAATCGCCTGACGGTGGCCCAGGAGGCGGCGCTGGCCTTTATTGACGAGCAAGTAGCCGGCGCCCAAATGGGGCTGGTCGCTTTTGCCGGCTTTGCCGAAATCATCGTCCCGCCGACGACCGACAAGGAATTGTTGCAAGCCGCCATCCAAAACCTGACAACTTCGCGGGGCACGGCCATCGGCAGCGCGACGTTGAAGGCCATTGATGCGATTGCCGAGATTAATACGGCCGTTCCCCCCAGCGCCCTCGATTTAAGCGACGTAGACGCCGTCACCGGGCTGGTCGAAAGCTACCAACCCGACATCATCGTCTTGTTAACCGATGGGGCCAACAGCCAGGGGCCGCTGCCGCTGGACGCGGCGCAGCAGGCCGCCGACCGTCAGGTGCGCGTCTTCACCATTGGGTTTGGCACCACCGAACCGACGCAGATGGTTTGCACGCCGCAACAATTGGGCGGCGACGTATTTGAGGGTGGGTTTGGCGGTGGATTCGGCGGTGGTGGGGGTGGCGGCGGTTTCCGCCGCTTCCTCGTCATTGATGAGCCAACGTTGCAGGCCGTCGCCGAGATGACTGGCGGCGAGTATTTCCGGGCGGAGAGTGCGGCGCAGTTGCAAGAGGTGTTTCGTGATCTGCCGGCGCAAATCGTATTGCAGAAAGAGAATCTGGAGATGAGCGTGTTTTTTGCGGCGTTAGGGGCGATTTTTATAGTAACGCACACGTCTGAACTCCAGTC
>CALFEW010001058.1 GCA_937958365.1 uncultured Chloroflexota bacterium
TTCAGGGGCATGGTCAGTGCCCGGCGTTCTGTTTGCAATAGTTGCTGCGCTTCGTGCAGCGCGTCTATCGCTTTAGCGGCAATGGCTTGGGCCAACGTTGCCTGTTTTTCCTGATTTAGAAAATGAAACAACCGCGCTTCGACGGCCGCCAGCCCGCTGGCCTGCCAGCCGTCGGCATCGTCCTGCTGCCGGGCCGCCAGAGCCAGGCGCGCCGAGATAGGAAACAGCATCAGGTCGCCGTTTAGCTGCGCCTGTTGGCGCAGGGTATCGGCCAAAAAGTCCAACGCCTGGGCCTGCTCGGCCGGCGTCAGGTAATCCACTTTGTTGAGCAAAAAGAAGAGCCGACTGACGCGCTGCTGCACAGCTTTGAGGAACTCTACTTCCACGGCCGTTATTGGCGGATCGGCCGAGAGCAAAAACAAGGCGGCGTCTACTTCGGCCAGAAAATCCAGGGTGGTTTCCGTGTTGTGGCTCAGGGTAGAGCCGATGCCCGGTGTGTCTATTAGCACCACGCCCTGCGCCAACAGCCGCGCCGGATGGCGCACGTCCACGCGGACCACCCCCAGGATATTGCCGGGGTTGCCCGTTTCTGTAACGTATTGCTCCAGGGCCGATGGTGGCACGGCCGTTACCCGGCCATCTTGAAACACAACTTCCACGGCGCGCTCCGACCCGTAGGTGAGAAGGGTGGGAATGGCGGTCAGGGGCACAACGGCCGTTGGCAGGAATGGCTCGCCCAACAGGGCATTTAGCAGGCTGCTTTTGCCCCGCTTGAACTGGCCCAACACGGCCAGGTGGAAGCGCCCGGCAGCGAGGCGGCCCTGTAATTCTTGCAGGCGGGCCGCCAGGGGGGCGGTGGGGGGGCGCTGGGCCAGATGGGCAACGGCCGTTGCCAGGCCGGTATGCAAGTCAGTGATCATGAGTTTTCCCCAATGGCCGATTTTTCCAGAACACGTTGCAATAAACGGGGAATGGCGTGCTGGCTCTGGCCTGAGTCAGGGCTTGCTCCGCGGCTGGGCCGCCAATAGCGGCCAATGCTTCGGCGGCGGCTAAACGGGCGGGTAACGGCCGTTCCTTAGCCAATAACACCGCTGCCAATCCGGGTACAGCCGGCCGCGCGCCAAAAAGACCCAGGGTTTGGGCAACGGCCGTTGTCACATCTATGCTGTCCGGTTGGCGGGCCAGGCGGGCCAGAGGGTAGTCTGCCCGTTGATGGTTAACCACGAATACAGCAAAACCTGGCCGATTTCCAGGTCGCTGACACTCTCTAAAGGGTAGCTGGCGGCGACAATCTGACTGCCGCTGTCTACGCCTTCCCACACATGGAGCGTGCCGTCCAGTTCGCAAAGCAGTTTTTCAGTCGTCTTGCGCCGCAGGCCGTTGATGACCGGCGCAAAAACAACGAGGGGGAAGGGCTGGATGGTGGCTAACGGCCGTTCGCACGCGCTCTGAAAAACCTCGGGCACAGCTTCATACGATTCAATCACCTGCGACCAGGTAGCCATAGACCGATGGGTTCTGGCAAAGCTGGGCGATGGGCTGTTTAACGGGCTGTTTGATTCTGTTACCATCTGTTTGTCTGTCCTCATCGCGGTGGGCCAAACAACAAAAAACCTCTACCCACGAATAACTCCGTTGGTAGAGGCTATCAGCCGGTAGACCTGGCAATTGACTCACGAATGTGAGATGGCGAGCCTCATCGCCTGTTGCTTTAGATTTGAATTTTAGCAGGTAGATCTGCTTTTTAGCAAACCGTTCCAGATAAGCTGACGGGACTTACTCTATATCCGGCCAATCGCCGAATTCCCGGCGGAGGACGCGCCGGCCAAGTTGTTCATCGTCCATCGCCAAATGCTGTCAATCGTGCGCAGCGCCTGGTTAACAATCGCGTCATCCAGTTTCTCCCTATCATATCACCCGCCTCATCTACGGCCGTTGGGCGCATCACTACGACGAACCCACAGCCCCTACGAAGACGCCATCACGGCCAACCTCGGCCCCTTCCGCCTGAGCGCCAACTTCTGCTTTGTCCTCGACCACCGCGACGCCGGCGTCAGCCTGACGCTGCCCCTGCCTGGTGGCAAACTGTACCTGAGCTACACCGTCTGTCTGGGCGAGGAGCCGATAAGGCAATCCGGCT
>CALFEW010001059.1 GCA_937958365.1 uncultured Chloroflexota bacterium
CCATATTTTGGCGGATGTCGTCCGGCGATTCTTCAAACGTCACAAAAACGCCCGATTCATCCGATTTTTCAATGCCGGCGCCTAAAAACTGGACGGCAAAAACCGTTTTGGCGCTGCCGGCTGTGCCTGAAATGAGCGTGGTTCGGCCCTGGGGTAGACCACCATTGGTAATGTCGTCAAAGCCGGGGATGTCTGTTTTTAACTTACGAACGGGAACGGGTTTGCTTTCACTCATTCTTTTGGCTTCCTTTGGGGAAAAGTGTTAGTCCATTAATTTGCAGATCAAGCCCGATCAGCATTTTTTCTGTATCGGATAAATCGCCAATGATTCGCCTGAGCGGGGGCGGCGAGATTTTGACCAGGGTGGGGGTAGCCAGGATTTTTTCCTCTTCGGCCAGTTCGGGGTGTTCCAGCACGTCAATGATGGTTAGTTCGTAACGGCCGTTTAACACTTCCTCGCAGGTTTGATACAACGTATTGATTGCCCGTTGAGATCGTGGCGTTTGGCCAGTAATGTATAGTTTTAAATAATATTTTGCTGACATAGCCCTCAATCTTTTCTGACAATCTATTTGCACTTTGGCAGAATGGTACGCGGATAAACGCGGATGGTTTGGATTCTCGCGGATAAAATGGATAAAAAACCGCAAAGGTTTGCTTGTTGCCTGTCAAGTCAACTGCTCAGGTTTGTGAAACTCACTTAAAAAAGTTGAGGGAATAACTGCGATAATAAGCTGCCAGGTATCCCATGAGCTTCAAAACGAGCAACCGGCCTTCCTCGAAATAGACGCTGGCTTTGGCATATGGCGCCCCGCTGACCTTTATCTTTAAGGCGTTGCTATGCAACAAAACAACATCATGTGGACCGGCGTTGTATGCACCCAGCCGTTCGGCCAGACTACGCAGCTTTTCGGTCAGGTCTTCGGTAATCCGGTACATTTTTGCTTCCAGGACAATGTCCAATAAGGCTCCATACTCGTTGGTCAGGTCATCAAAAATTGCCGGCAGGCTTTCGGCCAGTGGGAGTAAATTAAAGGCTTGTGCGGTAATAGCGGAAGGCGTGGATTGAGAATATTGGTCTAATGATTGCAGTTCTCGCTGCAAATGCTGCTGGCGTTCTGTTAGCTCAGCAGTAAGCAGGCGAAGCTTTTCTTCGATGTGTCGGCGTTCAATGATTTCTTCGCGTAATTGTTGATTGGTCTGGCGTAATTCGGCCGTTTGCCTGGCGACCTCTTGTTCGAGCCGGTCGTTGGCTTCTTGTAGGGCTGTTTCCATCGCTTTGCGTTGGGTAACGTCGCGGATAAACGCCGTAATCACAACGCCTTGCTCCGTGTCCCAGGGAACCAGGCTGACCATCACGGCTATTTCATGACCTTGTTTGTGTCTGGCTGTCAGGTCAAGGCTCAGCCCCATCGGTCGCGGCCAGGGCTGCTGAACATAATCGGCCAGGTGTTGTTGGTGAGAGGTGTGAAAGCGGTCTGGGAGGAGATAATTCAAAGGCTGCCCCACTAACTCTTCGCATGTGTATCCGAAAATGCGTGCCGTTTCCTGATTGGCTGCCAGGATGACGCCCTGTTGATTGACAACGAGCGTTGCATCTGGGATGAAGGCCAATAATTCCTGACATTCGGCTTTCGTCCACGTGGGTCGAACCGTGTGCTTCTCCATAGGCTCCTTAGGGGGCAATCATTGAACAGCGTAAGATTGAGCAGAATTGCTATCAGGCAGGGTTCAACCCGATTTATATATACCACAAAGCGAATGGCTTATATTGAACAGCAAAAGAGTGCGATTTTCAAGGGGGTTTCGGACTTTAATTGTTAATATTTTATTATAAATTATAAATATTTTATAAAGAAATGGCGTGTCATGCTGAGCGAAGTCTTCGGCCCTGAGCGTAGCCGAACGGGGAAGCATCCCGTTCCTCTGGAAGGCGCGGGATGCTTCGGAGGACCTCAGCATGACAATGCAGCGCTGGCTTGTTAGCTGTGCAGCGCTGCATACACCCGCGGCGGCGTGAAGGGGATGCGGCGAATGCGTACGCCCGTCGCGTCGAAAATGGCGTTCGCCAGGGCCGGGGCCACGCCATCCTTGGGGATTTCCGCGATAGCCTTCGCCCCAAACGGGCCGGTAGGTTCGTTGGTCTGCACCAGGATGGCCTTCAACCAGGGCATCTCGTCGGCGCGGTAAATTTTGTAGGGGCCGAATTCGTCGTTGATGAGGTTGCCGGTCGCGTCGTAGGCCATCTCTTCGCAGTGGCCGTAGCCCAGGGCTTGCACCATGCCCCCTTCCACCTGCCCGCTGGCCGTCAGCGGATTAATCGGCACGCCCGCGTCCACCGCCATGACCAGCTTCGTCACCGTCACCTGCCCGGTTTCGGTATCTACTTCTACCTCGGCGAACTGCCCGGCGAAGGGCGGCGGCGAGGCGGTGCTGACGTAGCTGGCATTCGCCATAATCTGGCGCTGCTCGGCCTGGTGCAGGCTGTGCAGGGCGATGGCTTCCAGGGTGACGGAACGGCCGTCAC
>CALFEW010001060.1 GCA_937958365.1 uncultured Chloroflexota bacterium
CACCCGGCTTTCCAGGCCCAATTCGCCAATCAACGCTTGCAGTTGTCCGAGAAAGGATTGGTTGTTGGCCGGGTCGCTGCTGCCGGTTTGCCCACCGATAAAGACAAGATGGGCGTGTTCGTCCAGATTCGCCAGGGCGTGCAGCAGCGTGTCGGCCCCTTTGCTCTCGTTGAGGAAGCCAAAATAGCCCAGCAAACAATCGCCGGGATGCAAGCCCAGCAGGTCGCGGGCTTCTTGCAGTTCGATGTGATTGGGCGTGTAGGTGGTGATGTTGCTGCCGATGGGGATTTGCCGGATGGGGGTTTGCACAACGGCCGTCAGCGCCGCGTAATCGGCGGAATTGGTGACGATAACGCCGTGCGCCTGTTTTGCCATTTGGGTAACGGCCGTTTGCCGCAGCCGCCCGGCTTTGGGAAACAAATAAGGGACGCGCAAATCGTGGAAGGTAACGGCCGTTTTGGTCAGCCCTTTGAGCCGCCAGGGGAGCAAATTGATGGCCGGGCTGCGCATGTCGTAAGCCGCCGCCTGATATTGCACGTTCACCACGTCCAGGTCATAACGCAGCACCACGTCGGCTATTTGGGAAACGGCCGTCCAGCGCCATTTTTTGACGTTGGGGTGCAATTGGGCAAACCCCAGGTCCACCGGCTCCAACAAATCTTGCCAGCGACGACGAGCTTCAAACGGCCGTGCCCGCCGGTCGGTGATGACGTGGACCTCGTGGCCCAATTCGGCCAGCGCCTGGGCCAGTTCCTGGGTAAACGCCCCCACGCCCCCTTCCATGGGCGGATACTCACCCGTAACGAGGCCGATTTTCATAAAACGAGGGACGACGTTGGTTGCTATGTTTGCTGGTGGGCTTGCCGGAATACTAACCGACCAGCAAACAAACGAACCAAACAAACGCCGGCATCAGGCAATGTAAGAATCAAAGCCACCGGGCACAGGATGCCCGCGCCAGCGCAGAAGAGACAGAGCATAGGTTCGGCGTAAGGTAACAAAGTCCGCCTTCTGATGCATCTGGTCTTGTTTTTTGGGTTCCGGCCAGGCGCCATCGGCTACACGCATCAGGTCCATATCGCCCAGAGCGTTAAGCGCCAGCAGTTCTTCGTGGAACGCTTCCGGCACTTTGTTCAGGGAAGGCGGCAGCCCGGCTTTGACGGTTTGCAGCAAAACTTCCTCCAACGGCCAGGCAGACGCCTGGGCGATACGCTGCAAATCATCGTAGATATGCTCTGGAATTTCGACAGTTACTTTCTTCGATTTCATCCAACACCTCCTGCAAAAATAGGACACGAATCACAGGATGATTCGTCAGGGCCTGGGCGACTCAGTAACCTGCCGGACGTAAACCAGAACGGAGAACCGCCCAATATGCCCGGACACGCTGGCGGCGCAACGGCCGTTTATGCCCCAACACACCCTTCACTGCTTCCAATACAAGCTGACCAAAATAATTTAAAAGTAGAAACGAGCGCAGCAGACCGGCCGCCAGGCGGCTGTGATACTTGCGGAAATAGCGCAGTTTGGCCCGCTGAAAGTTGATGTGCCGGGCAACCACCGCCTGCTCGCTGCTCTTGCCTACGTAATGGACGATTTGCGCCGCCGGCAAATAAACCACGCGCCAATCGGCGTCTTTAAAGCGGCGACACCAGTCTAACTCTTCCGAGTACATGAAGTAGGCTTCGTCCAGACCGCCGATGGCCGCTACGGCCGTGCGCGGGGCCATCATGCACGCTCCTGTCACCCAATCCACGTCGGCCGTCTGGTCATCGGGCAAATCGCGGGCGTAGTAACGGGCCAACAAGGCCGCCGGGGCCAACGATTCCAGCCAGGTACTCTCAAAAAAGGCGGTCGCCAGCGTGGGAAACCGCCGCCGTGACGATTGCACGGAGCCATCGGCGTTCAACAACTGCGCTCCCACAATGCCCACATCGGGATGACTTTGCAGATAAGAAAGCATCACCGTCAGGGCATTATCCAGGACCACCGTGTCGGGATTGAGGAGAAGTATATAACGGCCGTTGGCTTTCGCAATGCCCAAATTGTTCCCCTTGGGGAAACCGACGTTTTCGGAGCAGGCAACCAGCGTCACCCAGGGAAAATCGGCCGTCAGCATCGCCACGCTGCCATCCGACGAGGCGCTGTCCACGACGATGACTTCGACGTCCAGATTGCCGCGCCCGCGTTCGATGGACTCCAGGCAGGCGCGCAGCAGGTCGCGCACGTTCCAGTTGACAATGATGATGGATAAATCGGGTGAACTACTCATGGGGTTGGCGGTAGACAGAACAGGCGGCGGGCGTTGGCGGTGGTGTGCTGGGCGATAACGGCCGTCTCCACCCCCCTCTCCTCGGCAATCCGCGCCGCCACCAGGGCCACGTAAGCCGGTTCGTTGCGCTTGCCACGATGCGGCTGCGGCGCTAAATAGGGCGCATCGGTCTCGACGAGGATGCGGTCCAGCGGCGTTTTACGCACAATCTCGCGCAGGTCGTCGGCTTTCTTAAACGTCACCGGGCCGGTAAAACCGAGATAAAAGCCCAGGTCCAGCGCCGCCCGTGCCAGGGCCCAATCACCGGAAAATGAATGCAGCACGCCGGGGTTCTCCCGCCCGACCAACGGCGAAGCGGCCAACAGCCGCATCACATCGTCGCTGGCCTCGCGGTTGTGAATGATCACCGGCAAATTCAGGTCGGCGGCCAGGGCCAGTTGTTGCGCCAGGGCCTGGTGCTGCACTGCGTGGGGCGCGTCGTCCCAGTAATAGTCCAGCCCAATCTCGCCAATGGCGACCACTTTGGGCCGGGCGGCGGCAGCGCGCACGGCCGTTAACCAGTCGTCGGTCCACGCTGCGCAGGAATTAGGATGGATGCCCACGGCGGCAAACACACCTTCGTGGGTGTGGGCCAGGTCGGTAACGGCCGTCAGATTCGCCAGATCAATGGCCGGCACGATGATGTGTGACACGCCCGCCGCCGCCGCCCGCTGCAAAACGGCCGTGCGGTCGTCGGCAAACTGGGGCATGTCCAGGTGGCAGTGCGTGTCAATCAGGTCCATCAGCCCGCCGATTGCTCGCCGCTCTGGCGATAGGCGGCCAGAAATTCGGCCGGAACCTGCACGGCCACCACTTCGCCACGCGCGCACTCCACGCCATTGGCGCTCAAAGACGAGGTCACGATCACTTTGCGCCCTTTCACTTCTTTCACCCGGCCGCGAATTTCCAAAACAACGTCCAGCGGTGTCGGTTTCAGATAATCTACGTGCAACGAGGCCGTCAGGAAACGCAGCGCCGGTTCGCTGTCCATCTCCCGCCCTTCGGCGCGATAAGCGGCGGCGGCGGCTGTGCCCGTGCCGTGGCAATCTATCAACGAGGCAATCAGCCCGCCATAAACGAACCCGGGAATCGCCATGTGATACGGCCGTGGCCGGTACAACGTCACCGACTCCTCGCCCTCCCAATACGTTTTGATCTGCAACCCATCGGGATTCAAACGGCCACAACCATAACAATAACTCAAATCATCGGGGTAAAAATCCTGAAACGCCTGCTCCATCACTTCTCCTCCCTTGAGAATTTCGGATTGTGGATTGTGGATTTCGGATTGACGCGGTTCAGCGCCTCACGCCAAACTTAATCTGTGTAATCAGTTTGAACCTTGCCGGATTTCGGATTCTCTCACGCTCTAGGACACTTTTCCGTAAATTCGCATCCGGTTTGTAGGAGCAGGCACAAGGCCTGCCCCTACAAACCGGTATTTCTGGAAAGCTGTGTTAGCTTTTCAGTCCGGCCAGCCGCAGCCCATCTTGCAGGATGTCCGGCACGCGGTCCTGGTGGGTAGTTTCACAATAGACGCGCAGCACCGGCTCCGTGCCGCTGAAGCGCACCAGCAGCCAACCGCCATCTTCCATAATGAACTGATGGCCGTCTATGGTCACAATGTCCGTCACCTTCAGCCCGCCAATGGTCGCCGGGCGGGCCGTATCCACGCGGGCCAGAATTTCCGACCGGCGTTCGGCGGCGAAGGTGCTGTCAATACGGTCATAGTAGTGCGGGCCAACCAGACCAAACAATGTGTCCAGCAGTTCGGATGGCTTTTTGCCGGTCCGCACCATCATGTCCAGAAAAAACAGCCCGGCCAGGATGCCATCACGCTCCGGCACGTGGCCGCGAAAGGCGTAACCGCCGCTCTCCTCGCCGCCGATCATGGCGTCTACTTCCATCATTTTAGGCGCGATGTACTTGAAGCCTACGCCTGTTTCATGCACCGGCACGCCATAGAGCTTTGCCAGTTTGTTCAGCATTTTGGTCGTGGAAATGGTTTTGACGATGGGGCCACGCTCGCCGCGCACCTCCAGGAAGTAATAACCCATCAGCCCATAGACGCGCAGTTGGTCCATGAAGTTGGCGTTTTCGTCGCCAAAGCCTACCCGGTCGGCGTCGCCATCGTTGATGACGGTGACATCGGCCAGGATGTCGCGGGCGAAGGCCAGGCCGTGGTCTACGTTGGGCGGGATGGGTTCAGGACGGGTCATGTAGGGGTAAATGGGGTTGCGCTCGTTGTGGATTTCATTGATTTGGGTCTGACCGGGCAGCAACAAACGGGGCAGCCAGCCGGCGCCATTGCCCCACATGGCGTCGTAGGCCACGTTGAAACCGGCGCGTTTGATAGGCTCCACGTCTACCAGACGATGCAGTTGGGCCTCGTAGGCCAGCCCGGCATCAAAGAGGGTGATACGGCCGTCGCTCACCGCATCGTCAAATTTCAGACGGGAAACGGCCGTACTCTCCGGTATCTGCCCTTCAATCTTCTTCAGGTCAGCCGGGGCAATCGCTCCGCCTTGTGGATCGCGCACTTTAAAGCCACAGTCCCAAAACGGATTGTGGCTGGCGGTGATGTTCACCGCCCCACCTGCCTGCTTGTCCACGACAGCGTAGGAGATGGCCGGGGTTGGCGTCGGTCCATCCGTCAGCCAGACGTGGATACCGTTGGCGGCGATGACTTCGGCGGCTGCCTGGGCGAAGTATTCGGCCTGGAAGCGCTTGTCGTGGCCGATGATGATGCCCTGGGCGGCACGGCCGTTTTGCTGCAAAAAAGTGGCGAAGCCCTGCGCGCAGCGGCGCACATTCTCAAACGTGTAATCATCGCCAATGCGTCCCCGCCAGCCATCCGTGCCGAATTTAATCGTCATAAACACCTTCCTAAGAATTTCGGATTTTCGATTTCGGATTTCGGAATGGGGAACAATCTTCCCAACTCCTTTTCGCCCCATCCCCCTACATAGCAGTCTGGCCGTTTTGGATCATATCCAGATCGGCCTTGACCATCATTTTGACCAGTTCAGGGAACGCCACGGTGGGTTCCCAACCCAGTTTGCGTCCCGCCTTGCTAGGGTCGCCCACCAACAAATCTACTTCGGCCGGGCGCATAAAACGCTCATCCTGCACCACGTAATCACGCCAATCCAGGTTAACGTAGCCAAAGGCTTCCAGCAAAAATTCTTCTACCGAGTGGGTTTCGCCGGTAGCCACCACATAATCATCCGGTTTGTCCTGCTGCAACATCAGCCACATCGCCTGCACGTAGTCGCCGGCAAAACCCCAATCGCGGCGCGCATCCAGGTTGCCCAGGCGCAATTCATGGGTCAGCCCCAGTTTGATTTGGGCCACGTGGTTGGTAATCTTGCGTGTGACAAATTCCAGGCCGCGGCGCGGCGATTCGTGGTTAAACAAAATGCCGGAGGTGGCGTGCAAATCATAACTTTCGCGGTAGTTGATGGTGATCCAATGGCCGTACACCTTGGCGACGCCATAAGGGCTGCGCGGATAAAAGGGCGTCGTCTCGCGCTGCGGCACCTCGACGACCTTGCCAAACATCTCGCTGGAGCTGGCCTGGTAGAAACGAATTTTCGGGT
>CALFEW010001061.1 GCA_937958365.1 uncultured Chloroflexota bacterium
CGGCAGCATGTTTTCTTCGCGGGAACCGCTGTGGTTGTGCCACCAGACAATGCTTTGCCCGGAGGGGTCTACACCAGCAAATTCACCTTCGGTCGCTACGGTACATTCTTCGAGACCGTTCATGGTGCTGTTGACCATCACCGGTTCTTCGGTGGGAACTTCGGTGGGTTCTTCCACTGGGGCTTCGGTCGGTTCTTCAACCGGCGCTTCGGTCGGTTCCGCGGCTGCTTCTTCAGCCGGGGCTACGGTCGCTTCGGCGACGGGTTCGGTCGTGCCGCCACCACAGGCAACGAGAGCCAGGGCGAAGATAACGGCCGTAAAAAGCAACAAAAACAACTTCACATTTTTATGTTTCATTTTCAAAATTCTCCTCCAACAAAGTGTCAAATAAAGTATAAACGAAAGGGTTGTAGACGTACACACGTCTGTTATGCGTCCAGCATAAAGAGCAGGGTCTTGATTTGTCGCCGATAACTTACGCAGAGACCGGCGTGGGCATCACCTCCTTAAATGTATTGTGAGATTTGCAGCTAACGTAATGTCCTGTGTGCGCAGGCGTCTTGCCCGCTTGCGCAGCGGGCGAGACGCCCGCGCTCCGACGTTTATCCCTTCAAGCCGGTCGTCGCAATCCCTTCGGTGAATTGCTTCTGAGTAAAGAAATACACAATGATCAGCGGCAAAATCGTAATCACTGCCCCCGCCATCCGCAGATGGGTTTGCGCGCCGCCTTCATCCACAAAATTATAAAGGCCATAAGAAATCGGCCGCCAATCAGGCGTCGTCGTGACCAAAATGGGCCAGGCCAGCGCATTCCACGAGCCGATGAAACTAAACAAAATCACGCTAACAATCGCCGGTTTTGACAACGGGAGAACGACTTGAACAAGAAAACGCATGTATCCCGAACCGTCAATTTGCGCCGAATCCCACAATTCGCTGGGAATTTGCTGGAAAAACTGACGCAAAATCAAAATGCTAAACGCGCTGGCCATAAAGGGAATTGTCAACGCCGGCCAATTGTTGATCCATTGCAGCGGTGTGACCCGCCCCAACCACGAGACGATGATAAAGTTGGGAACCCAGGTGATCGCCTCCGGTAAAATCAAAGTAGACAACAGCAAAGCAAAAAGGAAATTTTTGCCGGGAAAATCAAATTGAGCAAACGCATAAGCGGCTAACGTGCAGAAAACTACCTGCCCGGTCACGGTGATAAAAGCAATCTGTACGCTGTTCCAGAAGTAGAGGCCAAAATCAGCGTCGTTCCAGGCTTTAATGTAATTTCCCCATTGTGGCGTGGAAGGCAGCAAAGAACGCCCGGTGGCTTCCGTGAGATTCATCAACGATACACTGATAGTGAAAAGAAAGGGGATGATCGCCAGAGCCGCGCCGATGATCAATATGATGTACATCACCACTTTGCCAAAGTCAAAATAGCGTGCCTGGGGTGTTTTGGGTGGGGCGTCTGTTGTTTGTGGTAATTGTGTCGTGATATTAGCCATAAAACACCTTCTTGCTGGCAACGCGGTTATTCACAATGGTTAGCCCCATGACGATGAGCAGCAGCAGCATGGCCAATGCCGAAGCATAACCAATGCGCGTATCCCGGTTAAAGGCGTCGAAAATGACCACGCTGGCCGTATCTGCGGTGCCCAGAGCCGCGCCGGTTCGCAGGACGAATATGTGCGTAAACGCTTTAAACGTGCCGATGACGGCGTACAACGTGAGCAGGTAAATCGTTGGCGACAACAAAGGTAAGGTAATGTGCCGGAACTGCGCCCAGCGCCCGCCGCCGTCAATCGAAGCCGATTCGTATAGCGTGGCCGGGATGCTGCCCAGACCGGCCAGAAAAATGACCGTGTTAAAGCCAACAAACGTCCAGATGCTAAAAATAATGATGACAACGAGGGAAAGGCTCGGTCCAACGGCCCATCCTGGCAATCTTATGGCATCGCCTATCATCATCTGGAAAATCCCGTTGGGTTCGTTGAGCCAGCCTAAAGCGTCAAAGCCAAACGCCGTCACGATGCGGTTGATGGGCGCATCTACACGGCCGGAAAAGAGAATGCGGAAAATAGCGGCCGCGCCTACCACAGGAGTAATATAGGGCAAGAAATAAATAACGCGGAAGAAGGATTTGCCGCGAATGTCTTGAAAGAGAATGGTTGCCAGTAGGAGAGAGATGGCGAGTTGGAAAGGAATGGTTCCGAGCGAGTAATAAACGGTCGTTTGCAGACCCAACCACCATTTTTTATCACCGGCCGAGATGGCCAGAGGCAATTCCACGATGAGCAGATAACCGCCAATCATCAACAAAACGGCCGCGCCCAAACGAAAGACCATGCTCAAATTAGAGTCGCGCTGGCCGGCGCTGCCCCACAACCACCAGGACAACAAGAGCAGCACAAACCCGGCGCTGATGGTGATGACCTGCGTCCAAATGTCTAACGATTCGCCATTCGCCAGCGCTTCGGCATAAGCGCGTTGTACTTCTGTCCATGTGTACCAGGCCAGGATGACCCCGCTGATGGCCAGTATCGAAATCTGGATAAAGTTGCCAAAATACTCGTTCTGGCGGCGGCTGTGCGGTAAGACGCGGCCAAAAATGTAAGAAGCTGCGATGGCAATGACTAATACAAAAATTGACAGCCAGAATGCTTGTTGAATCTGGGGCAGGCGAAAGGCTTCACCGACGAACTGCCGAAACAAGACGGCTGGCGGGCCTTCTCCGGCGCGTTGGGCCGTGCGCATTTTGTCGGCGACGCCCAGGAGTTCTGGCAGGAAAAGGAAGAAGAAACGCACGAAGAGCAGCATACCAACGGATAGCAGAGTGGCGGGAATGAACCAAAGCCACGGCCGTTCCTCATGTTCTAAGGCCACTTTTCGCGTTTTGCGCAAGGTTTGCACGGCCGTATAGACAAAAGCAATCGCCAGCCAAAAGCCAATGACATACGTCAGGTTGTCAACCGCTTTGACGTAATTGCCCAATCCCGTGTATGTGCCCACAATTTTATTGAGGCCGGTCAGGGTGCTTTGATAGGCCGAGAAGGCCAGGGGGAAAATACCAAAAGTGAAGATAATGACAAAAGCGGGCAGCAAAAGTGCGTAAGCCAGTATGTTCTCTCTGAGTTTACGCCCTTTTCGGCCGGCAAAAATTTTTAGACCTGCTCTCTGTACGCCCGGTTCAGAAACGGGGGTATCAGAGGGAATTAACGTGTCGCTCATGTCACAATCCCTTTCCGGAGACGGCCGTTTTCACATGGCGCCTTTGCGTGAATAAAATACCAGAACTATCCGTTTCCTGATTCTCAGCATCATACTCAGCGCATTATATCATGGCAAGTTGTCAGGGCAACACGTGTGGCTCCGAATAACCCGCTTACACGTTAATACGAAGCTAACAAGTTGTAAAGATTATGTTAATGGTCGCGGTTAACTGTCCTTCCCCTTTGTTCCGCGGCGCTTTAAGCATGATATAATCTTTCCGCTTTACCGACCGGCCTGTGGTGAACACGGCCGTTACCAATCTCCAACGTCTCAAACGGGCATCTGCATCCCGTTGACGTGTATCCCAGGAAACGATTTATGACTTTTCCGCGAACGATTTCTTTGATTCTGGCAACATTGGCGCTTATCCTGGTGATGAGCGCCTGTGAACAAAGCCCCGCCCCGGCAGAAACGGCCGTTCCCACCACCCCTACGGCCGTTTCCAGCCCAGTGCCGCCCACCGTAGAACCGACGCCCACCCAACCGGCCAACCGGCCAACCGAAGGCGTTTTTATCAGCGAACTGTTGGCTGGCGTGCCGGGCGGCAATGC
>CALFEW010001062.1 GCA_937958365.1 uncultured Chloroflexota bacterium
CGCAACACATAGGCTAGTTGTTCACCACGACTGGCTGTGGCAATAAAGGCCTGATCAAACCCTCTTTGCAAAACCGCTTGCCTCAATATGCGTCTTGTTTGGGCTTGAGTATCAATCCCCAATGCTGTACATAAATGCCGCAGAGATACATAGATGTGACCATCGTTGGCACGAACTGCAAGAAGCTCATCTTCATAAAACTCAACAGTTTTTTGCTCTACAATTTGTAGGGAACGATTGTTATCCACCTTGATCTTTCTCCATCAACAATTTCTTAGCGCGCCTGGCAGCCTCATTGTGTGACCGGGCTGATGTAACATGTCAATGGGTAGCTAAAATGGCTACCCATTGTAAGTATCTTGCAGTCAAGACATACACCCAAGTGTCTACCCCTCCAACAGCTAACACCACAATCTTGCAAAACACCCAGGTATTAATCTGTCCCACTCCCCTTTTTCTTCCCTGTACCACTGAATTTCTCCACGGTCAGGCTGGCCCAATGAAACAATGCTGCTTCATCCGGCACAAACTCTTCCGGTTCCTGAGGCTGCAACTTGCGCTCCTGGTAAGCGGTCATAAATTCGGATGCCAGCCAGCGCATGAAGGGTTGGAACTTCATACGGTTTTCGCGCGCCCAATTTTTGAGCAGGTCGGACATCATAGGCGCAATGAGAGATGGCACCCGTTCTTTCTCCAAAGCCACGTCCTGCCATTTGCCGGGACGAGCGCCTTCTTCATACAGAAGCGCCATCTGATCCACCACCCAACGCATGTAGGGTTGCATCATCATCTTATGCGCTTGCGCCATGCGTTCCAGGCGCTGCGCCACGGGCACGGGCAGCAGCAGATTGACGTACTGGTAATTCCCTTGTAAAGGGCGGTCGGCAGCAGGTGTGTCCCTCATAGAACGAAAGACGATCTCCCTGGCCGTCGCGCGGGGTCGGGTTGAGGCCGGCGAAGACGACACGGGCTGTCCCGGTGATGGCAGGTCCAGATCACTCAAGTCTATCTCTTCCCCCAACAAATCTACGTCAAAAGGATCGTCAAACGCCTGATTTTTCTTTTTAGCCATAGGTCGTTTCTCCAATGCCGTAATCGGCAGCAACCATATCTATGAGTTGCTGATAAGCGACAGCGGCGGGATGAGTTGGCTCATATTCCAAAATGGTCAAACCGCCGCGGGCAGGCGCTTCGCTCACGCGCACCGATCGGGGGATAGGTGCGCACATCCGGCGGGCATATCCTTCTTTTTGAAAACGCTCCATCATGGCCTGGGTCAAATTAAGGCGTGGATCCACCATGACTGGCACCAAGTAAGCCACGTGGCAGTCTATACCATTTTGCTGATCGGTCATAACGCCTTGCGCGTGTTTGAAGGTGGCCCGCGCCGACTTAAAATCAAGCTGCGTCGGCACAACAGCGGCATCGGCGAAGGTGTGAACAGCTTGCTGGAAAGCATCCAATGTAGGGGGACAATCCAAAATGATAAAATCAAAAATTTTGGTCAAAGGACTTAATCGCTGCACAAACAGGCTGGCAATGGTAGGGAAATGGTGATAGTCCGTGCGACCACTGTTGAGGAGCCGTTGCACCTCGCGCCCCACTTCTTCCACCATTCCTGTCTTGGTCGCTACCAGGCGGTCGCTGGCTGGTAACACGTAAAGGCCAGGACGCGACGGACCACCTTCAGCTTCCCGCTCTGCACTCATCACGTTTTGCCTTACGGCCGTGCGTATATCGCCCTGCCCATCCAGCAGACGGCTCACGCACCGTGAACCTGGGCGCAGTCCCAACATGGTGGCAGCGCTGTCGCCTTGGGGATCAAGATCGATGATGATCGCTTTACCGCCAAGCGGAGCCAATTTCCGCGCCAGGCCGAGACCTAATACCGTGGCCGTGGTCGTTTTGGCTACCCCACCGGCTCTGTTTTCTACGGATAAAATGGCCATCCATCACCCTCCTCAGAGAATAATTACAACAACTTACAAATGATTACAATATATTACAATATCTTTCAATCGCTTGCAACCTATTGTACACAAGAATCGAAAATCGGCTAGAACGAATGTACGGTCTTTCAATGGCCTATGTCGCGTTTTCAGAAAAAAACCGCGCTGGCGGCAAATTTGACGGGTTTGAGACAAGATTGCATTGGGGCTACAGGGCGACTTGCATGTCCTTACCCGTTGATGCCGGACAAGGCGCTATTTTTCTTCAACCAGTGGAGGAATGACTACTACCCGGTTAATCGCTATGAACAACCTGCCTCCATCCTCCACGATAGCGCTCTGGCATGGGCCAAAATCACCTACCAGACCGACCAGGTCGTCGCCATCATCATCCTGGAAGAAGGCGACGAACCCGGCCGCTACCTGGCCCTCATTGCCGCCGCCAACCAGGCCGCCTGGCAGGCGGCCGAGGTGTGGCTGGAAGACGGTCGTGTGGTGGCTATCAACGACCTGGGGGAGGGGATGCCGCCTGATGGTGCGACCTGGCCCTGGTAACGGCCGTAAGCCGGCGCCCCGCCTGACAACCTGATTCCCTCTCATTTGGTTGGAACCATCACCGACCCCGTTCGGTAACTCATTACAAACGTCATACCAAATTCATGAGGTTTGCGAGTTTTTGTTGAAGTCGGTTCTTGTTACCCTTGCGACTGTTGTTCCTTTTAACGTCGTGGATCGTGGTTTGGGTTCTCGAAGCATGCCCATTCGACCACGGTCATCATCTTATCGTCAGGGAGGGTATCCATGTTTCACCGACTTCGTTTTGTTTTGTTGCTGGTTCTGGTAACGGCCGTGTTCGTTATCACCACGCAAGTTGTATCTACTCAGGAAGCCCCGCCACGCCCTTCGCGCACCATTGAAGAACTGCCGCGCCTGTCCGGAGCAGAAGTGGGGGAGGGAGAAGCCCCAAGTCCGGCAAGCGCCGCGCCAGCCGTCATTCTCCCCTGGAGCAAACGCACCTTTCAATCTTACCGCGACGGCAACTGGGAAATCTATACCAGTAACGATGACGGTTCCGGCGAGGCTCGTCTGACGGTTCATAGCGCCATTGACATGCACCCGCGGTTGAATCGTGGGGCAACCCACATTGCCTTTGCTTCCAAACGCGATGGCGTCTACGAGATTTACACCATGAATGTAGACGGCTCCGGCGTCACGCGCCTGACCTTCACCGGCAGCGACAACGTCTACCCGGCCTGGTCGCCGGATGGGACAAAGCTCGCCTTCCAGTCCTACCGGGATGGCCAGGCGGAGATTTACGTCATGAACACCGACGGTTCCGGCCAGACGCGCCTGACGGCCGACGCCGGCTTTGACGGCTACCCGGCCTGGTCGCCAGACGGGACCAAGCTTGCTTTCAGTTCCAGCCGATCCGGCCAGGCTTACATCTACGTGATGAACGCCAACGGGACCGGCGTCACCCAGTTGTCCAACCAGATGTACAGCTACAATCCGGTCTGGTCGCCAGATGGCAGCAAAATCGCCTATGACGCCGACCAGGAAAATGATGGTTGGCAGGAGTTGTGGGTGATGGACGCCAACGGCGCCAACCA